>JAADGJ010000097.1:0-31294 GCA_013152435.1 Chloroflexota bacterium
GCATCCACGAGGCGCAAGCGGATCAGGACGAAGCTCGGACGGAGCTCTTGGAGGCATTGGGATATCGGGTGCTTCGCTTTCGGAACGAGGACGTTGAGCGGGATATAGAAACAGTGCTGAGAGCTATTGTGGATGCATGCAGGTAAGCCCTTACCCCCAGCGTCGGAGGCGCTACCCCCTCTCCCAAACGCTGGGAGAGGGGGTGCCTGAGCGCAGCGAAGGCGGGGGTGAGGGCCTATGGCGGAGACATCAAACACTTGAGGTTGAACGATACACATAAACATGCTACAACATACACATTGAACGGTATCCTTGCAGGAGGTGGGCATGCGCACCAATGTCGTCATTGACGATGAGCTGATGGCCCAGGCCATGAAGTACACAGGCCTCAAAACGAAGAGACGCGACGCCCTCCTACAGTTCCCCATCTTCACCCTCGGCGGCATGGAAATCGCCCTCAAAAGCGCCGCAAACTTCCGCCTCCTGCGTCGTCGTGGAATCACAGTACGCAAGACGGTGGACTGCCTCATCGCCACATTCGCCATCGAGAACGGGTTTTGGTTATTGCATGACGACCGGGATTTCGATCCCTTTGAGAAGCACCTTGGTTTGAAGGTCGTTCGGTGAACCAGGAAGAACGCCTGAAATAAGCCCTCGCCCCCAGCACCTGCGGCGCTGTGGGGGTGAGGGCCAATCGCAAAATCTCAAACGTTAGCCTGGGCGATTTGGTGCACGATTTGCGTGAATGTGGCGGGGTCGCGGCCCCGCCGCGTCGCACCCAGGCCGTCCACATCCGGGCAGGCCAACAACTCGGCCGCGTATTCGGGCGCCACGCTGCCACCGTAGATGATGCGCACGCGCCCGGCCACCGCATCACCCCAACGGCCGCGCAGCCACCCCCGGATGAAGGCGCATCCGGCCACCACGTGATCGGGCGTAGCCGGCTTCGTCACACCGATCGCCCCCTCCGGCTCGTACACGAACGCCATCCCCGCCACCTGCTCAGCCGTGCAGCCCGCCAACACGGCGGTCAATTGCCGATCCAGCGCGTCTTCCAACGGCGACGGATCATCATGAGCCTCGCCGATGAGCAGAATGGGCGCCAAGCCGGCCTCCAGCGCCAGATGGACCTTACGGTTCACGATCTCGTCATCATCGTGCAGATGCCGGCGGACCTCCCAGTGCCCCAGCAACACCCAGCGACAGCCCACATCGGCCAGCAGCGCGGCCGAGATCTCGCCCGTGCGCGCCGGATCATCCGTCGGCGCGATGTTTTGGCCCCCTAACTGAATCCGGTCGTCGCCCAACGCCTGGGCCACTGCCCACAACGCCGTGTACGGCGGACAGATCACCACGTCCACGGCGTCCAACAGATCGCCCGCCATATCCCGGAAGTCACGGACCCAGGCCAGGCTCTCGGCGATCGTCATCGCCATCTTCCAGTTGGAGATCGCCATGGGCTTACGCTGCATCACGCGATTCCCCCTGATACCCCGCCTCGGCGAGCGAGCGATTGTGCGCCCCCACGTCCAGGTGATGGCACGGGAGCTGCCGCTCCCTCACGCCCGCTCGCTCCAGGCCCGACGCAGCAGCCGCAGCCAGTTGCCGTGCAGGATGGCGGCGATGTCATCCTGGCTGTAGCCACGCTCGGCCAACAGCGCCGGGAGCCTCTGCAGATCGGCGATGGTGTCCAGATCACACGGCGATTGCTCCCGCCCAAACCCGCCGTCCAAATCCGTGCCCAGGCCGACGTGGCGACAATTCCCCGCCAGCTGGCAGATATGGTCAATGTGATCCACCACATCGGAGACGGTGACGTTCTCGTTGCTCTGGCCCTTCACCCATCCCGGCTGAAGCATCCAGACGTCGAAGGCCACGCCGATCACCCCGTCCCGCTCGATGAGCGCCCGGATCTGCTCATCGCTGAACTGCCGCTGGTGGGGCACCAACACCCGACAGTTGTTATGGCTGGCCAGCACAGGGCCATGGAACCTCTCCAGCGCCTGCCAGAACGACTGATCGGAGCAGTGGGTGATGTCCAGGATCATGCCCACCCGCTCCATCTCGGCCAGGAGCGCCGGCCCCAGATCGGTGAGGCCCTCCTCTGTGCCCGTGCCGCCGGCATAGCGCCCCCGCCCGTAATGGGTGATCCCCAACACCCGCAGGCCCGCATCCCACCACTCCTGCAGCTGGTCCGGGCTCAAGATAGGATCGGCCCCCTCCATGCTGATGACGAACCCCAGCGGTGGGGTGGACTCGGGATCCGAGTTGCCGGTCGTCTCCCACGCCCGCCACTCGGCCATGTGGAGGTCCAACCCCTCCACGTCCACGATGATCCGCGCATGTCCCTCCCGCTCCAGCGCTCGATAGTACGCCAGTTGCCCCAGGGCAACTCCGTACGCCTGCAGCGGCGAGAGATAATCGAGGTAGGGGACGGAGCTACCGGTGGAGCGCGCCAACATCGTGGCAAACGACAACGCCACCCGCCCTCGACGCATCTCCGGCAACGCAACCGTGCCCTGCGCCCTCCCGGGGCCGGACATCCGATTCTCCTGGGCGCGAATGGTATACACCGAGAGCAACAGGTCCCGGTTCCACTGAAGCGCGTTCCAGGCGAGATCCAGGTGTGCGTCAATCACCAGCATGGGGAGCCTCCTCCTCGTCTCATGAATCGGCGGGCCTCATCAAAAAGCACCTGAGAGCGTGTCTGAGGGTCTTCCACAACTACCAGCTCCACAGGAGGAGGTTTCGCCCCTTCGAGCCTCCCCATAGTAGGAGCGGCGGCAACTCAGACAAGCTCTCACCGGCTAAATATTGTAGTTGACCGGCCGGGGATCGACGGGCTCCTTGTGAGCGCGCGGCAGGGCCAGGCAGAAGACGGCGCCGAAGCCCTCCCGATCCTCCAGCCACAGGCGCCCCTCCTGCAACTCCGCCAGCCGCCGGGCGATGCTGAGCCCCAACCCCAGCCCGGTATGCGAGCGCGTCAGCGCCGGCTCGGCCTGGTAGAAGGGCTGGAAGATGTGGCGCCGCTTCTCCGGGGGGATCGCCGGCCCCGTGTCCGCCACGGAGACGATCACTTCCTCCTCGGAGAACTCTACAAAGACCACCACACGTCCCCCACGCGGGGTAAACTTCATCGCGTTGCTGAGCAGATTGCGCAAGATCAGGGCCGTCTTGGCCTCATCGGCACGCACCCACACATCCTCAGCCCGGCCGGAGACCTCCAGCGACAGCTCCAACTCCTCAGCCTGCACCCGGAACTCCGCCACGATGTGCTCCACCAGGTCCTGGACGAGGACCGGCCCGATCTCCATCTCGCCCTCACCCGGCTGCCAATTGCTCAGATTCTCCAACTGCAGCAGATCATCCGTCACCTTCTGCAGCCGCTGGGCGCTCCTCAAAATGGCCTGCAGATACTCCCCGATGTTCTCATCGGGAGGGTGCTCCGTCAACAACGAGGCATATCCCAGGATCACGGCCACAGGCGTCCGCAGCTCGTGGGCGGCCACGTTGATGAACTCCGACTTCATCTCGTCCAGCCTGCGCAGATCTTCGTACGCCCGCTCCATCTCCTCGAACAGCCGGGCGTTCTCGATGGCGATCGCCGCCTGCCCGGCCAACACGGACAACAACTCCGCATCCCCTCGGGTGAAAGGCGGCTGCCCCGCCGTCTTGGTCAGGTTGATCACGCCGATGATCCGCCCCTTGATCGTCAGGGGGAGGCAGACGGCCGAGTGGGCCATGCCCCCACGCAGCGAGGAGCGCAGGAAGGGAGGGACATCCTCCTCGTTGTTGATGACCAGCGGGGCCCCGGTCCGGGCCACCCACCCGGCGATTCCACGCCCCACCCGCTCCCGAGCGATCGCCATCACCTCAGGGGGCATCCCCACCGCCGCCCGGACGGTCAGCTCCTGACGGTCCTCATCGATCAGCATGATGGAGCCGCGCTGGGCGCCGGTCGCCTCCACCGCCATCTCCACGATGCGCTGCAGCAGGTCATCCAGATGCAGATTATGCATGAAGGCCTGGCTGATCTGGTAGAGCGGGACGAGGGCTCGCGACCGGGCCATCTCCCGGCGCTCGTGAGCCTGCTCCACAGCCCGTCCCACCCGATCGCACAGATCCTCCTCCGTCACCGGCTCAATCAGGATATCCGCCACGTCAAAGCGCAGCAGAGTGATCACGGAGGGCAAAGCGCCCGGAGGGCTGATGACCAACCACACGGCCTCCGGGATCGCCTCTCGGAGTGCGGCAAATCCCTCCAACCCCGCCGCCACGCACCGGCCATCCAACACCATGACGTCTGGGAAGGTGGTGCGCGCCTGCGATGCCGCCCGGCTCATCCCCTCCACCGCATCCACTTGATATCCGGCCTTCTCCAGGGCTCGCGCCCACGGCTGCGCCACATCCAACTGGCTGGCGACCACCAGGACCCGGACACTGCCCTCTGACACGTTTCGCCCCTCCACCTTGCTCAATCGCGTTTCCTCAAACAAGTGAATCCCCTACGCTCTATCCGCGACGGCCTCCACACCGCCCATGTAATCGCGGACATGGGGAAAGCCCCCTCTCCCCACTTATACCGAATCAGGTTCCCGCCCCCCGCTCAGGGCGACTGCGACGGCGACCGCGTAATCACGGCCGTGGGAAAGGCTGATCGCCCACTCCGTCAGCCCCAGCTCCTGCGCCCGGGCGCGGGCACGGCCGTGCAGGACCACGTGCGGCTGCCCGATGGGTGAACGCTCCACCTCGATCTCCGTCCACCCCACCTCCATCCAGCCGCAGGTCAACGCCTTGCTGACGGCCTCCTTAGCCGCCCAACGCACGGCCAGCGATGCCACACGCCCGGCACAATACTTCAGCTCCGAGGGCGTGTAGACCCGCCGCAGAAACCGATCGCCCCATCGAGCGATCATGGCCTCGATGCGATCCAGCTCGACGATGTCCACCCCTACGGCCAACACGGCTGCTACCCCTCCTGCGGCCCGGCAAGGCCCAGCGCATACGCCTCCGGCCTCAGGTGCCGGGCGACCACCTCTCGCACCTGCTCCGCCGTGATCCCATTGATCAGATCCGGATAGCGCTGCAGATAGTCGAGCCCCAGCTCATACCACTCCATATCCAGGATCACGCTGGCCACACCGCTGTTGGTCTCCAAGCGCAAGGGCAGGGAGCCGGTCAGGTAAGCCTTTGAATCGGCCAGCTCCTCCTCCGGCACCAACTCCCTCCCCATCCGGGCGATCTCCTCCTCGATGCTGGCGATGGCCCGGTCGACGTTGGCGGGATCCACGCCGGCGATGGCGGCCCAGGGCCCAGGCCCCTTGTCCGCCTGCAACGTGCTATACACGTAATAGGCCAGCCCCTGCTGTTCCCGCACGTGTTCGCCCAGCCGGCCCATCAGGCCGAACACGCCCAACACCGTGTTCGCCAACAAGGCGGCGTAGAAATCGGGATCGCCCCGGGTCATCGCCGGCACCCCCATCACCAGGTCCGTCTGACTCTTCCCGTTCATGGGGACCACCTTGCGGCGCACGCCATCCAGGGAGGAGACCGGGGGCACCTCGACCTCCACCGGGGCGACCTCCGGTTCCCAACGTCCCAGGGTGCCAGCCAACAGATCGATCACCTGCCCGGTATCGACGGCGCCCACAATGGCGATCGCCCCTCCCCGCGGGCCGTAAAATCGCCGGTAGAACGAGATCAGATCCTCTCGGCTGATGTCCCGCACCGTGTCCGGGTATCCGGCCGGCGAGAGGCGATACGGATGCCCCTCCGGATATGCCGCCTCCCGAAAGGCCAGGCTGGCCATCTGCCGGGTGTCGTTCTCCCGCTCCTGCAGAGCCGTAAGCTTCTGCCCGCGCACCCGCTCTACATGCTCCTCCGGGAAGGTGGGATGCTGCAATATGTCCGCCAGGATCTCGATCAGAAGGCCCAGATCCTCCGCCAGGCACTGGCCGGAGAAGCCGGAAGTGTGACGGCCCGACCCGAAGCTGAGGGAGGCCCCCACCGACTCGATCGTCTCGTTGATCTCCGAGAAAGTGCGCGTCTCCGTGCCCCGCATCAGCATGGACGCGACGAAGCTGGCCAGCCCCGCCTGCTGCGGCGGCTCGTAGATGCTCCCGGCCTGCACATATCCTTCCAGCACGACGGCCGGGCTGGCGTGATTCTCCCGCACCAGCACGACCAGTCCATTGTCCAGCACGTGCCGGGTGATATCCTCCGGCCCCGGAATGGATGTATGGCGCTTACCCATGTTCACCTCTGTTCGTCCCATCACCGTGATTCACGTCTTCCGGCAGAAACCAGCCCGTCGTCCGATTCGTCGCCACGAGATACGTCTGCGCAACTCGCTGGATATCCTCCGCCGTCACCGCCGCCACCCGATCCAGATAGGCCTCCAGCCACTCAGGCGACACCACCGTCTCGGTGAAGCCAAGCCAGTAAGCCTGATCGGTGACGCTCTCACTGCCATAGACGAACTCGGCCCGGGTTTGCTTGATCGCCTTGGCCATCTCCTCCGGGCTGACCGGCTCCTCCTGCAATCGCTCCAGCTCCCGAAGGATCGCCTCCTCCACCTCCGAGGCACTGCGTCCGGCGCGCACAGTGGCAGTGCAACTATACAGGTAGGGGTCGATGGTTGGCAAGAGGAAAGTGGACACATCCAGAGCCAGGTCCGTCTCCACCAGGGCCCGGTACAGGCGAGAGCTGCGGCTGGGAGGGCTGCTGCGGAAGACGCCCAACGCCCGAGCGCCGTTGAGCACCGTGTCCATGACCACCAGGGGGAAGAAATCCTCATGCGAGGCGGGCGGTACGTGAAATGCCACCTGCACATACGTGGTCATGCCGGGCCCGTGCACGGTCAGCCGGCGCTCACCCCGCTGCGGCGGCTCCACGCTTCGCACCGGCGGGACGCCGGGGCCGCGCGGGATCGGCCCGAACAGCTCCCGGATCCGCTCCAGCAGCGCGTCGGGGGCGAAGCCTCCCACGGCCACCAACGTGGCGTTGTCCGGCGCATAATACGTGCGATAGTGCTCGTATAGCTCGTCCCGGGTGATCTGCAGCAGGTCGCACAACCAGCCGATGGTCTCACGCCGGTACGGGTGCACCCGAATCGCCGTGGCCGTCAGCTCCTCCGAGAGCAGAAACTCCGGGTAGTTCTCGTACCCCTGCCGCTCGGAGATCACCACGGTGCGCTCGGACTCCACCTCCTCCGGGCGGAAGGGGCTGTTGACCATCCGATCCGCCTCGATACGCAGGGCCAGGTCGAAGCGATCCACCGGCAGCGTCTCGAAGTAGGTCGTCCAGTCCAGATACGTCATCGCGTTGCGATAACCGCCCTCCCGGGCGACCAGCCGATCCGCTTCGCCGGCGGGGAACTGCTCCGTGCCCTTAAAGAGCATGTGCTCCACCCAATGCGAGATCCCGGTGCGCCCATCCACCTCATTACGGCTCCCCACGCGATACCAGAGGAAAAGGCTGGCCACCGGCACACCGTCCAACGGCTTCAGGACCACCTTCAGCCCGTTATCCAGCTCCGTTCGAATCACATCACGAGTGTCCAAACTCCCCTCCACACATCCCTTACGTTTTACGTCCTACCCTCCGGCTCATACCACCCCACGACGGCATGCTCTCGCCGCAGATAGGTCTGAGCCACGCGCTGCACGTCCTCCACCCGCACCTGCGCCAGTCGGTCGAGGAAGCTCTCAAACCACTCAGCGGAGGCGATGACCTCGCTATAGCCTAACCAGAACGCCTGGTTGGTCACGCTCTCACTGCTGTAGGCGAACTGCGCCCGGGTCTGGCGGAGGGCCTTCTCCAGCTCGGCTGACGCCACCGGCTCCCGGCAGACTCGATCGATCTCGGCCCACAGGGCGTCCTCCACGGCCTGTGGCTCCACGCCCTGGCGCACCGCGGCGAAGAACGTGAACAGGTACGGATCAATGGAGAGGCTGAGGTTGCACCCGACCCGAGCTGCCAGCTCCCGCTCCACCAACGCCCTGTACAGCCGCGCCGACCGGAACATGGACGCCGGCCTGCCCCCAAACAGCGCCATCGAGGATGTGCCTCCCAGGATGGCCTTCAGGGCGATCAGGGGGAAGCAATCAACGTGCACGGCAGGCGGGGATCGAAACCCGATCTCGATGTAGGCGTTGCGCTCCTCGCCGGTCACGCGCACGCGGCGCATCTCGGTTTGCGGCGGCTCCGGCTCGACCTCCACCGGAGGCGCGCCCGCAGGCGGGATCGGCCCGAAGTGCGACTCGATCCTCTCCCGCATGTCGCCCGGGTCAAAGTCGCCCGCCACGGCCACGACCGCGTGATCCGGGGCGTAGTAGGCCCGATAGTGGGCGTAGAGATCGTCACGCCCCATGCGCTCCAGGTCCTCCCTCCGCCCGATCACGGGATGGCCGTAGCCGTGGACCTGGAAGGCCGCCTGATTCACCGCCTCATGCAGCCGCCAGGTGGGACGATTCTCCAGCCCTGCCCGCTCCGACAGGATGATCGTGCGCTCCGCCTCCACAGCCTCCGGCGTGAACTGGGCGTTGACCATCCGGTCCGCCTCAATGCGCAGGGCCAGATCGATCTGATCCGTCGGCAACGTCTCGAAATAGCACGTGAAGTCGTTCGAGGTCATGCCGTTACGGATACCACCCGACCGGGCGATGAGCTTGTGCACGGTACCCCCCGGGAACCGCGGCGTGCCACGGAACAACATGTGCTCCACCCAGTGGGAGGCGCCCGTCACACCCGGCCGCTCGTTGCGCCCTCCAACCCGGTACCAGATCCAGAAGCTGATCACCGGCGCCACATGAGAGGGACGCAGCAGGACCGTCAGACCGTTCTCCAGATGCTCCCGAACGAACGACGTCGATGTATCGTGCCCCATCTATGACTCTTCCGGCGCGGAATAGCCACGCCCCATCCCCCGATACCGGAATCCCAGCTTGCGCATCTGATCCGGCTCGTAGATGTTGCGGCCATCGATCAGGACGGGCTGGCGCATGGAGTCCCGGATGCGGACCAGGTCGAGATGCTTGAACTCGTTCCACTCCGTGCACACCACCAGCGCGTCGCATCCCTCCGCCATCTGATAGGGATCCGAAACCAGCTCCACACCCGGCAACACCCGGGCAGCCGTCTCCATGGCGATCGGATCATACCCGCGCACGTGAGCCCCCTCGCTGAGCAACAGGTGGGCGATCTCCACCGAGGGCGCCTCCCGCATGTCATCCGTGTTCGGCTTGAACGCCAGCCCCAGCAGCCCGATGGTGCGATCCCGCAGTGTGCCCAGCAGCTCCCGCAGCTTCAGGATCACCAGGCGGCGCTGATCCCGGTTGATCTCCATCACCGCTCGCAACAGCGACGGATGGGCGCCATGCACCAGGGCCATGTGCTCCAGCGCCTTCACGTCCTTGGGGAAACAGCTGCCCCCCCAGCCAATCCCCGCGTCCAGGAACGCGTGGCCGATCCGGCGGTCATACCCCATGCCGATGGCCACCTCCTTGATGTCGGCGCCCAGCCGCTCGCAGATGGAGGCGATCTCGTTGATGAAGGAGATGCGCGTCGCCAGAAAGGCGTTCGAGGCGTACTTGATCATCTCGGCCGTGCGCAGATCGGTGACGATGATGGGCGCTCGCAGCGGCAGATGAAGCTGCGCCACCCGTTCGGCCGCCTCCGGGTCCAGCGAGCCCAAAACGACGCGATCGGGGTTGAGGAAATCCTGGATGGCCGATCCCTCTCGCAGGAATTCCGGATTGGAGACCACGGAGAAGGGGATGGGCTGCGGCTGATGACGGCGTATGATATCGGCCACCCAATCGCCCGTGCCCACCGGCACCGTGCTCTTGTTGATGATGATCAGGGGATGATCCATGTGCCGGGCGATGGACTCGGCCGCCATGCGCACATATCGGAGGTCGGCCTCGCCGTCCACGCCAGCAGGCGTCCCCACAGCGATGAAGACGAACTCCGCGTCCTTCAATCCCTCGGCGTAAGACGTGGTGAAGGAGAGCCGCCCGGCGGCCTGGTTCCGCCGCACCATCTCCTCCAACCCAGGCTCGTAAATGGGCATGATACCCGCGCGCAGCTTCTCGATCTTCTCCTCGTCGATATCCACACATGTAACCCGGTTCCCCAGATCAGCGAAGCAGGTGCCGGTCACCAGCCCCACATAGCCAGCGCCGATCACACAGATCACCTTCATCCTTTCACCTCACACGGATGCACGATATTTCCCCTTATCCATCCAGCCCCATCCTGAACTTCCCATCGAGGCCGGGAACGGCAGGCCAGGGGAAGGCCGATCAGGAGGGCGCCTCGATGGCCGCATCGCGCCCACGGGTCGCCTTTCCCAGATCCGCCCAATGCAACTGCTCACGCCACATGTAGTACGCCCCCAGCAGTGTGATGGGGAGCCACAGGGCGACGTGCAGGACGGCCGTGTACGCCCCCGCGATATCCCGGGCCACGCCAAACGTCACCAGGATCTCGATGCCGGGCAGATCGAAGGTCCCGACATATCCAGGCGCGGCCGGGATCGTCGTGGCCAGATTGACGACCCCGTTCATCAGCATGAGCACGTAAAACGGGACCGTGAAATCGAAGGCGTGCATCACGAACCAATACTTGACGGTCTCCGCCAGCCAGATGACGACCGAGGTCCAGAAGAGCATGATCACATCCCGGCCGCTGCGCAAAGAGCTCAGGCCGATCAGGAAGCGATCCAGGAGCCCACCCACCGGCCCCCGGAATCGGCCGGGCAGCAGCCGATCGGCCAGGCGATCGTATAGAGCCCGAACGCGCTGGGGACGGGCGGCCAGCGCCAGGAACACCAGCAACGCGCTGAAGAACAGCAGGCTGGAGAGGATCACGATCTGCCGGAGCCAGTTGGGCATGGGCGTGAAGGGCAAAGCGATGAACACGAACACCAGCATCACGAGCCCATCGAAAACCCGCTCCACCAGCACGGTGGCCAGGCTGGCCCCCATGCTGATGCCCTCACGGCGGCGCAGCACATAGCTGCGAATCACCTCGCCCGCCCGCGCCGGGTAAATGTTGTTGCCCATGTAGCCGATGCAGACCACCGGGAAGAGCCGGGTCAGGGGGACGGTCTGCATGGGGCGCAGCAGATAGTGCCAGCGCCATGTCCTCGCCCACACGCCGAAGAAATAAACCGCCACGCCGGGGAGGATCCAGATGTATCGGGCCGTGCGCATCGCGTGCCAGACCTGATCGAGCTCCAGCCTCCGCACCGCGAAGCCCATGAAGACCAAGCTGATGAGGATGCCGATCCAGAATTGTGCCTTACGCAAAGGGTCTGCCCTTTCTCACTCGTTCAGTTACGACGGTCCAACATCCGCCAACCGCCCCCACCGAAATCGATCACGCGAAAGATCCTGCCCCACCCAAGAGAGACGTGCATACAGAACAGGAGCGGTTCGCAACGAGGCAAACAAATCGGGCGGACCGGAGCGCTTTGCTTCACACCCCGGCCCACCCGGCTGTACCCTTTCGGGTTAAGCCGCTCATACCGTAATCCTCTTCAACGTCCATTATCGCCCGGATGAGCGGCAGTTGCAAATTACCCTTTAGGCCTGATTCGTCCCGATGTCCTCCAGGCCACTATCCGGCAGAGACGTGGCCCACCGGCTCTTCTGAGGCCATCACCACCATGGGGGCCAGCAGCTTCTCCAGGGCCATCGTATGGCTGCACCGCCCCCGCTGGGCGAAAAAGCCACAGGTGCAATGCCAGGCCCCGTCATCATATGTGATCTCGTACACGTCGTGGTTGCCCTGAAACCGGACGGAGAGTGACTTGATGTGGACTCGCTCAGGTTCTTCCGCATACTGGTGGGCCTTCATGATCTTGCCGATCATGGCCGAATCCATCTTCGCCTCCTCTTCGGAATATGGGACCTCCCGTTCCTCATGCCCGTCTGCGTGGGGCATCGCCCGGATCGCCGCTCCCTCACGCCCACAGTCCCCCTAAAAAGCGAAGGCACCAAGACGTAGTTCGCCTTAGTGCCTCGATTCAGGTCGGACTCCCACCACGCGACGTGAGTTCACATAGCGCATCCAGCAACGCCTCCCACGGCGACCTTTTCCTCTCGATGCCGCCGGCCCAGCTTCATGGGCCCCAGGCATCGAGTCGTCCTGAAAACACGACCGACGATCACCGCCGAACCGATCTTCGTCTGCCAAGACCTGCCGCATCCACGCAACAGGCGACCGGTGATCATCGCCATTTTCACCCGTGAACCTGCCCTCTCGGGCAACAAAGAACCCGCTATGCAAAGTCAGTATAACGCAGGATGTTCCTCCCTGTCAAACCGTCCCGGCGTGCGGATACATGACGATTGATCTACTGGTGAGGGCGCCGACACCGACTTGCACACCCTTTGCGCTGTGCTATAATCGGCGTAGTCCCGCCGTTCCAGGGGATCCAAGTACAGAGGTCGCCGAGAGGCTTATACCGACATGAGGCAACACGAGCTTCGCGCCGTCGACGGACGGCGCGTTCCTTTGTCTCCCAACCGATCACGAGTGACAAGGGCGCTCTACCAGCTATGGCTCAGCCTGAAGGTCGCCCTGACCCCGCCGCCCACGGTTCCTCCGGAACAGGCCGGCCCCCTGCAATTGTTCCTGGTGAACGGGATGCTGAACAGCGCCAGCGATCACATCGCGCTGACCTTCACGCCGCTGCTCGCGCTGGCCCTGGGCGCTTCCTTTCTCCAATTGGGGATGCTGGCCGGGGCGGCCAGCCTGGCGGGAGCGCTCTCGCTGCTCCTCGCCTCGCTCCTGACCGTGCGCTCCCTTCAACACCGCAAATCCCTGATCCTCCTGGCGACCGGCACCTCACGGCTCACCTACCTGGCTCTGGCCCTCCTTCCACTGCTGATCCCATCGAGCACGGCCATCGGTATCCTGATCGCCTTATGGGCCGCGCGCGCCTTCCTGAGCAACCTCATCAACCCCATCTGGGCCTCCTTCTCAGCGGCGCTGGTGCCCCGAAACGCCCGGGACGCCTATTTGCACAACCGCAACGACGCGATGAACCTGGCCGCCATCCTGGCGTTACCCATAGCCGGACTGGCCATCCGCCTGATCCATAACCCCGGCTACCCGGTCGGCCTCGCCCTGGCCTTCCTCGCCGGACTGGCCGGAGCGATCGCCTTCGCCCGCATCCCACCTCCCACCGACACCCCGGTCCTCCCCCGAGTGACGGCAGCCAGCGTCGCCGCGCTGCGGCTGCTGAAGGGGGAACGCACACTGCTCACCTTCTGCGCCATCGGCTTCCTCTGGAACCTTTCGCTTCACATCACCAGCCCGTTCCTGAACGTCTACCTGGTGGTCGGGCTGAACGCCACCGCACTGGGTGTGGGCATATTGGCCGCCGTGGGCCTGCTGTTCGGGTTCGCCAGCAGCCACGTCATCGCAGAGGCCGTCCGATACCGGGGCCCCGTCTGGGTGATGCGCCTGTTCGGCCTGCTCATCCCGCTGGTGCCATGGGCCTGGACCATGGCGACCGCTACCTGGCAGATCGGCATCCTGAACGCCGTCTCGGGTATCCTGTGGGCGGGATACAACCTGGCGGCGTTTCGGGCGCTTATGCGGCTGACGCCCGGATCGGCCCGCCCCCAGGCGGCGATTCTCTACCAGATATGGATCTTCCTGAGCGCGTGCATCGGGGCCCTGATCGGCGGCATGCTGGTCGAGCAGATGGGCTTCCGATCCATCTTCCTGGTCTCCGGGGCAGGTCGGCTGCTGGCGACAGCGCTGCTCTGGATGCTCATCCGCGAGATCCCAGGGCCTTCCCAAGCCATCGCCACACAAGCTTCATAGAGGGTCTACGAAGGACCTCTATCCAACACACAACCGAAACATAAGGAGGCATCGCCATGGAGGTAACCGTACATTACTTCGAGAAGCCGGGACCGCAGAACACCGACACCACGTTGAAGGCGGCCCTCCGCCGGGCGCAGGAATTGGGCATCCGCCAGGTTGTGGTGGCATCCTCGCACGGGCAGACGGCCCTTCGAGCCCAGGAGCTGTTCGGGCCTGCTGGCATTCGCGTCATCGCCGTCTCCATCTGCCACGGATTTGAGGACGTAGGCTGGACCATGAAGCCGGAGGAACGCCAAAAAGTGGAGGCGGCAGGGGTCACCGTGATCACGGGGATCCACGCCCTGGGTGATGACGTCAGCAGCGCGTTCAGCGCGAAGCACGGCGGCCGGGCTCCCAATGAGATCGTCCGAGATACGCTGTACCGGTTCTCGCAGGGCACGAAGGTGGCCATCGAGGTGGCGCTGATGGCGGCCGACGCCGGGCTGCTGAACATGGACGAGGACGTGATCGCCATCGCAGGCACCGACAGCGGCGCCGACACGGCTCTGGTCATGAAGCCGGCCTATCCACGCAAGTTCCTGGACCTCTACGTGAGGGAATTCATCGCCAAGCCGCGCTGATCAACAGGGAAACAGCACATCGACCCTCATGCGCACAGGCGGCCCACACGACCGCAGCTCAACACAACGCCGCGAACAGACGAGCAGAGGATGATATGGCCGAAATCCGGGTAGAAGGCGTTTATAAGCGGTTCACGAGGGAATCCCTCCCCATCGGGCGGAAGGAAAAGGCACCGGCGGGCGAGGAAACGCCCGCCAGCTCTCACATCGTGGCGCTGGATGGGGTGGATCTGGTGGTTCATGACGGCGAGGCCATGAGTATCGTCGGCCCCTCCGGATGCGGCAAGTCCACGCTGCTGCGCATCATCGCGGGGCTGGAACAGCCGGACCGCGGCCGCGTCCTGTACGATGGCCGAGACATGGCCGACGTCCCACCCCGGGACCGGGGCATCGGCATGGTCTTTCAGAACTACGCCCTCTATCCCCACTGGGATGCCTACGACAATCTGGGGTTCTTCTTCCGGCTGCGCAAGCGGGAGAGGGAGATCGCCCCCCGGGTGCGGGAGGCGGCGGAGATCCTGGGCGTCGATTTCAAATACCTGCTGGCGCGCAAGCCCCCCACCCTCTCCGGCGGCGAACGACAGCGCGTGGCCGTCGGCCGCTGCATCATCCGTGACCCCAAGCTATTCCTGTTCGATGAGCCGCTGTCCAACCTGGACGCCAAACTGCGGTCCAACACCCGGGTGCAGATCCGACGGCTGCTCAACCGGTTTCGGGTCACGACCATCTACGTGACCCACGACCAGGCGGAGGCCGTCGCCATGGGCGACCGGATCGCGGTGATGCGAGAGGGGCGCATCGTCCAGGTGGGCACATTTCGAGACCTATACGACCGCCCGGTCAACACCTTCGTCGCCAGCTTCTTCGGGGTCCCCCCCATGAACTTCCTGTCCGGCCGCATCCAGGGAGGTCACTTCGTGCATGGCGCCATGCGGATCGCCCTGCCCGAGCGCCTGCGGGCCAACGCGCAGGAAGGCAGCGCCGTGCTCCTGGGAATCCGATCCGAGCATCTGCGTTTGGTTCCCGGGGAAGGCGGGACGAGGGCCGCCGGCACGGTCGAGGTCGTCGAGCATCTGCCCTCCGAGCGGGTGCAGTTCGTACATATCCGCCTGGGCGATGCCTCCCTGGTCGCCAAGGTTGGCGAGGACATGCCCATCGCCCGAGGCGACTCGGTCGGCCTCGCCCCGGATCCGGAGTGGGTGTACCTGTTCGACGAGGAGACAGGACAGAATCTGGGCCTTGATCGATGACGTGCCAGGAGCCGATCACCCCAGCCACAACCACAAAATGACACAGATGCGGGCCTCCGACCTCGCAAATCTTTTGCTCGGCCTTTTCTTTTGTGCTATCATACCTCGTGAGGAGGAAGCATCGCCATGCCTGATTGTCCGAAATGCGGCACGTGGAATCCTGACGACAAACGAGTATGCTGGCGCTGCCAGACACCTCTACCGAAGCCGAAGCCGAAGAAACGCCGTAACCCGACCACGTTCTGGGGCCTTCCTCTCTGGTCCTGGGTCGTTCTGGCGCTCATGACCATCATCCTACTGGCCGGTCAATGCGGCCTGCTACAGACCATGCCGCGTTAGCGCCCCCGACACATCAAGAGGCAACCGTCCATCATGGATGGCTGCACACGAAACCACCGCATGAGTACATCGCCTGCCATACGACATCTGATCGGTCACCGCCTGCTGGCGTGGGCCGAACGACATCTTCGGGATCTGCCCTGGCGCCATACCCAGGATCCTTACCACATCTGGGTAGCGGAAGCGATGCTCCAGCAAACGCGAGTCGCCACGGTGATCCCCTACTTCACCCGCTGGTTGGAGCAATTCCCCACCCTCGAGGCCCTGGCCACGGCCCCTCTCGATCAGGTATTGAAGGCATGGGAGGGGTTGGGCTACTACGCCCGGGCCCGAAACCTGCACCGGGCGGCCCAGCGCGTCCTGGCGGATTACGGGGGCAACCTGCCCGCCGACCGGGCACAGCTCCTGTCCCTGCCGGGCATCGGCCCCTACACGGCGGGGGCGATCCTCAGCATCGCCTTCGGACAGGACGAACCCGTGCTCGACGGGAACGTGCGCCGCGTATTATGTCGACTCTTTAACGTACAGGAGCCCCCCCAACGCCCCACCGTACAGCGTCACCTGTGGGAGTTGGCCCGCGCCCTTCTGCCGCCCGGCCAGGCGGGAGCGTTCAACCAGGCGATCATGGATCTGGGCGCCACGGTCTGCACCCCACGCGATCCCGATTGCTCACGCTGCCCGCTGGCCGACCTGTGCGAGGCGGCCCGTTTGGGCCTCCAAACGCAGCGGCCGGTCCCCACGCCCCGCCGCCAGATCCCCCACTACGACGTGACCGCCGCCGTGATCTGGCGAGATGGCCAGGTGCTCATCACGCAGCGGCCGGAGGACAGCATGCTGGGCGGGCTGTGGGAGTTTCCGGGCGGCAAGCGAGAGCCTCAAGAGAGCCTGCAGGACTGCCTGATGCGGGAGATCCGTGAGGAGCTTCAGATGGAGATCGATGTAGGCGATCCGCTCCCCCCTGTGAAGCACGCCTACTCCCACTTCCGCATCACCCTGTACCCGTTCCACTGCCGAATCCGATCCGGCCGCCCGAAGGCGATAGGCTGCGCAGACTGGCGATGGGTCTCCGTAGACCAGCTGGGCCGGTTCGCGTTCGCCGCCGCCGATCGACGCATCATCACCCATCTGCAGGCGCAGTCCTCACCCCACCCATCACAGGAGGGACGCCGTGCCTGACGTGATCGCATTGGGAGAGGCCCTGGTCGAGATCATGCGCCCCGGCACGGGGATGCCGCTGGACCAGCCGGGGACCTTCCTCGGCCCCTACCCCAGCGGGGCGCCCGCCATCTTCGCCGATGCCGTCGCCCGGCTGGGCGTGTCCTGCGGCTTCATCGGCTGCGTGGGGGCGGATCCCTTCGGGACCTGCCTGGAGCGACGGCTGCGAGAGGATGGCGTGGACACTACGTACCTGCAGGCCATCCCGGGAGCCGCCACCGGCGTCGCCTTCGTCGCCTATAACGAGGACGGCAGTCGGCAATTCATCTTCCACATCGCGGACGCGGCGGCGGGCCGGCTGGGCCCGGAGCAGGTGGACGCCGGGTACGTGAAAAGCGCCCGTTGGGTGCACATCACCGGGTCGTCACTCTCCGTGAACGAGCCCATGCGCCGGGCTTGCTACCGAGCCGTCGAGCTGGCCGCCGAAGCCGGAGCGACCATCTCCTTCGATCCAAACCTGCGCGCCGAGCTGATGGCGCCGGAGCAACTGCGAAGCCTGGTAGAGCCAGTGCTGGCCCACGCCACGGTGGTGCTCCCCAGCGGCGATGAGGCGCGCCTGCTCACGGGACAGGACGACGACGCGGACGCGTGCCGGGCCCTGCTCCAACGCGGCGTAAAGATCGTAGCGCTGAAGCGCGGCGCCGCCGGGAGCACCCTCTTCACGGAAGATGGACAGATCGACGTGCCCGGCTTTCCGGTGGCCGAGGTGGATCCCACCGGCGCAGGCGACTGCTACGCGGCCGGGCTGGCCGCCGGCCTCCTATGGGGATGGGATCTGAAGGACGCCGCCCGATTCGCCAATGCGGTGGGCGCACTGGCGGTCACCCAACAGGGACCGATGGAGGGCGCCCCCCACCGTCACGAGGTAACCCGCCTGATCGACCAAGCCACTACATCCTGACCTCCGGGGAGCAATCCATGTCCACAAACCCCAAACTACGCCCAATTCGCACGCAACCCGTCATCCAGTACGGCCAGCGGGCCCTGGCATTGCAAGATCCGCTCCAACTGTCCAACCAGGTGGTGATCCTTCCCTACCATCTGGCCCCTCTCCTATCACTATGCGATGGGACCCGGGATATCGACATGCTGCGCGCCAGCCTGGCCGTGCGCGGCGGCGTATATCTGACGCCCCACGAGGTAGAGCAGATCATCCGGCGGCTGGATGAGGCGCTCCTGCTGGACAACGAACGATCCGCCCGGGCCTGCCAGCAGGCGTTGAACGAGTACCACGCGGCCCCCTATCGCCGCCCGGCTCTGGCCGGGCTCTCCTATCCGGACAATCCGAACGTGCTCCGCCAGTACTTCGATCAACTGGTGCGCCGAGCCGCCCAGGAGACCGCCGTGACCTCGGAGGTTCGCGCCGTCATCAGCCCGCACATCGACTATCATCGCGGCGGGCCGGTATACGCGCAGACCTGGGCCCAGGTCGCCCCGGCCCTCCCCGAAATCGATCTGGCGGTGATCTTCGGAACCGATCACAACGGCAGCCCGGGCCGCATCACGCTCACGAGGCAACGATACGCCTCCCCCTTCGGCGCGCTGCCCACCGATCTCGCCGTCGTCGACGCGCTGGCGGAGGCGATCGGGCCGGAGGCGGCCTTCGCCGAGGAGCTACACCATCGCAACGAGCACTCCGTCGAGCTGGCCGTGAACTGGCTGCACTACTTCCTGGGAGATCGCCAGGTCCCCGTCGTGCCGATCCTCTGCGGATCGATCGATCACTATATCCAACGGGGAGGCGACCCGGAGACGGACCCCGTGCTCACGGCCACGGTGGACACCCTGCGAGAGGTCACGGCCGATCGCCGCGTGCTATGGGTGGCCGCGGCCGATTTGGCCCACGTGGGGCCGGCCTTCGGCGATCCTCAGCCGCTCGACCTGGTCATGCGCGCTCGGCTGCAGGCGGCCGACGAGGCGATCCTCCAGGCGATCGAGGCGGGAGATCCTCAGGCCTTCTATCACGCTATCCGGGCGGAAGGCGATCAGTGGCGCGTGTGCGGGCTCACCCCCATCTATCTCACCCTGCGGATGGTGACGCCGGCCCAGGGCCGGATCATCGCCTACGAGCGTTGCCCGGCCGATGTGGAGAACGGCTCCGTCGTGACCATCGCAGGCGCCCTGCTGACGTAGCGAGGGGCCGGGGGAACGCGTCCCAGGGACTGGGGGGCTCCGCCCCTCCGAGAAGAGACCTTCTTCCGCCTTCGACCTGCCCGGCCTCGGCCCAGATCCCTACGGAAAGGGCCGATCGGCGTCTTATGGCTTCGTGGTGTGTTTTTCAGACACATTCTCAGGCAAGCGATCTCCCTGTCTGGTGTTGGTGAGCCCACAGGAGGCCATTCCCGTGGGCAGGGGCGATTCATGAATCGCCCCTGGCAACCCCCATGAGGGGGACTACCCTCAGGCACCTTGCCGGTAAGTTTTCAGTTCTGTAAGGGCGACCCGGTGGGTCGCCCCTACTTATCCGAAACGAGCGACGCGGCCCGCATGTTTCTTTCACCACGCGAAGATCAATAAGAAAAAGCCCGGCGCTGAAAGGCGCCGGGCTCTCTAATAAGCGACATCGCCCTCGCCACGCTACAGGTTCACGTACTCCCCTTTCACGATTGAGTCACGCGGGATGTGCAAGAGCTCCAGTAACTCGCCGATCAGTTCCGCCTTGCGAACGGCGTCGGCCGCCGACCAAGTGCGGCTCTTGATCTCCACGAACGATCCCTTGCCCTCCGGCTTCGTGATGCGGTCCAGGTTCAAGGCAAACTCCTCCCCCTTATACAGGAAGCGGTAGCGCGTCCGCCACTTCACCACCTCGCGCACCTCGTCCGGCTGGAAATACTCCCGATAGAAGCGCAGGGAATGGGCCGCGTGCGAGGTGAAGCGGCTTCGGGAGAGGATCGCCAGGCTCTCATACTCCCGCTCCTTCTTCGGGCCGATCAGCGTCAACGTGTACTCCGGCACCACCTCCAACGTGAGCCCCAGGGTCTCCACGCCGCCGTTGGTCCGCTCCTGGACCACGTTATCCTCACGATAGCGCAGGATCTCCGGCTCCGGTCGCCAGAACAGCATGTACGTATCATACTGCTCACGCACGCTGCGCTTCACCAGCTCCAACCCGAGGTCCAGGAAGCGCCTCTCCACCGCGGCCAGATCGTCCACACGAGCCTTGACCTGCACCTCGAACGTCTCCTGCTGCTCCAGGCCACCCAACGCCAACAGCTTGTTCAGCAGGCTGGACTCACGCTCCTTCAGGAAGGTGTTGATCCCATCGGCCAATCGCTGAGCCTCAGCCATGACCTCGGGCAGGTCGATGGTGAGCAACTGGCCGTCTCGCAGCAGCGGCTGTCCATCCACCCAGGTGCCCACCACGTCGCTGGCCTTCGCCGTGTAGACCAGGTGAGAGTAGATGTTGGCGTTGCTGAGGCTGAACCGGGGCACCGCATGGGGCGCATTCAGGGCGATCATGGTGATGTCCGCACGCTTGCCCGGCTCCAACGACCCGATGAGCTGATCCATATGGATGGCCCGGGCGGCCTCGATGGTCGCCAGCGCAAACGCCTCCTCCGCCGGCAAAGCGGTGGGATCGCCCCGGGTGCCCTTCGGCAGCAGCGCCGCCAGCCGCATCTCCTCGAACATGTCCTGGTCGTTGTTGCTGGCACATCCGTCGGTTCCGACGCCCACGTGAATATGTCGCGCGCGCATGAGCACCACGGGCGCCACTCCGCTGGCCAGCTTCAGGTTGCTGGTGGGACAATGGGCCACCCCCACGCCGTGGGTTGCCAGCAGCGCCATGTCATCTTCGGTCACGTGCACGCAATGCGCGGCGATGACGCGCGCCTGAAAGACGCCCATGCGCTCCGCATACGCCACTGGCGAGAGCCCATTCCAGCGCTGGCGACTCTCCTGGACCTCGTGAGCCGTCTCCGATAGATGGGTGATCAGGGGAACGTCGAACTCCAACGCCAGCGCGATGGCCTCCTGCCAGATCTCATCGGTACAGGTATACGGGGCATGGGGCGCCACGGCCGGGATGATCCGGGGATGTCCTCGCCACCGCTCGATAAACTGACGGCAATGGGATAGCCCCTCGTCGTAAGAGGCGGCGTCCGGGGAGGGGAACTTCAAAATCGTCTCGCCCAGGATGGCCCGCAGTCCGGCCTGCTCCGTCGCCTGGGCCACGACATCCTCGTAGTAATACATGTCGCAGAAGGTCGTCACGCCGGAGCAGATCATCTCCGCGCAGGACAACAGCGTCCCCCAGCGCACGAACTCGGGCGTGACGCACTCCCGCTCCACCGGCATCATGTAGCCCAGGAGCCACACGTCCAGCCGCAGGTCATCGGCAAGCCCCCGCAACAGGCTCATGGGCACATGGGTGTGGCTGTTGATCAGGCCCGGCGTGACGATGGTCCCGCGACAGTCCACCACCTCCTCAGCCTCAAACCGGCGGGTGATCTGGTCCGACGGCCCCACCGCCACGATATCCGATCCACGCACGGCAACAGCGCCATCCAGAAATACATTTCGGCGGCGGTCCATCGTCACCACGATGCCGCCGGTGAAAAGACGATCTACGGCAACCACATTCCACTCCTTGCTATCCCTTCACGCCCCTTCGAGGTAAACAAAAAGCGCACAGGACCACCCCGTCCTCGCGCCGGGCTTGGCTTTACGAGGCCTATCCCTCTATGTCATCGATTGTCGTTACCACTCATCCTCATCGCTCAAGACGAACCCGTCCAGCTCATCCTCTTCCTCTTCCAGCCAATCGTCGTCCTCATCATCCGGCCATATGTCCTCGTCATCCAGGAGATCCTCGTCGTCCCACATCTCCTCGTCATCCACGATGCCATCCTCAAACTCTTCCATCGTCAGACAGGACAATTGCTCCGGATCCAGCTCGATCTCCTCCGCCGAACAGTAGTCATCTTCCCAGAAGACACAGCGGCGCTGCGGACACCGAACCTTGGGCATGGTCACCTCCTGACCTCACGAGAGATGATCAAGCAACTCACCTTCGTATACAACCCACCACGACTCCTGCACTGCGATCCAGACGAGCATGAACCCGGCAGATGTGACGCCCTCTGAGGAACGACGACGGCAGCGATTCCACATCGCCGCCCAACCGGGTCAAACACCCGGTCCATTCACGACTCAGTATAATCAGTTACGGAGCCAACGTCAATAGTTTTGTCGAAAAAGACGCTCTTTTCCTCACATCGGCAGCGGTGCGACGCCGATTTCCCCGCCTTCCTACCCTGGCCTGTCACGCCCGGCCCGATGGAAACCCAGCCCGGCTCGTCCCTCAGATGCGATACCCCCTCTCACATCTCCCCCGGAGGGCACTCCTCCCCTTCGGCCAGGGCCTGCCGCGCACGACGCACGACGTTCCGCTCGCTTTCGAACGTGAGCAGTTCCTCCGCCTGATCCCATGGCACCCAGAGAGGCGAGAACTGCTCGTCGCCCGCCGGCCGCGCAACCTGCTCCGGGCCATCCAGGCACATCAAAAAGTAATGCTCATGGCGCAGGTAATGGTGGCCATCGTACGGGTTGTCGAACTCGACGGTCTGGAGGCCAAGATCCCGCACCACACGCAGCCGGGCGTATCCTGTCTCCTCACGCACCTCCCGCAGCGCGGCCTCCACCGGACTCTCCCCGGCCTCCACATGGCCCTTCGGCAACCGGATCTCGCCGCGGCCGGGACGATCCAGCAGCAGCACCTTGTCCCCGCACACCACGACGCCGCCGGCCGCGTGGTACGTTCTCGTCTCCTGCGTCATGTTCGGCCACCCTTCTCCCGGCTTCTGAAGCGAAGCCCATTCCCTTAACCACGACCCAGCGCAGCGCTCCCTTGCCTCGGACAGGACGTGATTATAGCACTTATGTTGAGAGCGTCAAAAACGCTGACGGAGAACGAAATCCTTCCACCCTCCAAGCAATTGACAAAGGGTTTTCGTTGCCGTATGATAGCGCCGTGTCCAGAGGGAATGTTATGATCGGCACACAACCACTACGCACGATCGCATGGGACAGCATCATACGCAAAGGCATCGGGTTGCTCGCCCTGACGGCGTTGGCGGCGAGTCTGGCTTTGGCTCCCCTGCGATGGGAGCTTCTCCTGCTCGCCGGCATCAGCGTCGTTCTGGCCGTGCTGATCCGCCCCTGGCTTGGGCTCCTCATCATCGCCGTGACGATCCCGTTCGGCCCCCTGATGCCCCTTCCAATAGGCCAGGCGAACGCGAACATCAACGAGCTGCTCTTCCTGCTGATCATCGGAGGGTGGCTGGCGCGAGGAGTCTCCCGGCGGGCCATCGTGATCCCGCATCCGCCGCTGCTCTTGCCGGCGCTTCTGCTGTTGGGAGCCTACCTGGCCACCCTGCCAGGCGCCTGGTCCCTGAAGGACGGGCTGGTCGAATGGATCAAATGGGCGGAGGGCCTGGCCCTGTACCTGGCCGTGGTCGCGCTGCTGCCCCCACGCCGCACGCCCTGGCTCATCGGGGCGATCCTTCTCGCCGGCGTCGCCGAGGCGGGGCTAGGGATCTACCAGTTCGTCCGGGCGATCGGCCCCAGCCAGTTCGCCATACTGGGTCGCTTCCTGAGGGCCTACGGGACGTTCCGCCAGCCGAATCCGTTCGGCGGATATATGGGCCTGATCGCTCCGGTGGCCATCAGCCTGGCCTGGTGGGCGTTGGCTGAGGTGTGGCGCGGGCGGCGAGCGCCGGGGCGATTTCGCCTTCTGACGCTGGCAGCCGCCGTCACGGCCGCCGCCGGGATGGTCACGCTTGGACTTCTGGCGAGCTGGTCGCGGGGCGCCTGGCTGGGATTCGCGGCGGCGCTGTCGGTGATCGTCCTCGCCCGGGGGACGAAGACGACCGGGGCCATCGCCTTGATCGGAGCGGTCGTCCTATCCGCCCTCATCGTCATCGGATACACGGGCGGTGGGCCCGTCTCGGCGCTCCAGGGCCGGATGAGCGGGCTCCTGGAATATGCCAGGTTTACCGATCCACGCACCATCGAGATCACGGACGCGAACTTTCCCATCGTACAACGGCTGGCCCAGTGGTGGGCGGCCTGGAACATGTTCAGCGACCACCCATGGCTCGGCGTCGGCATCGGCAACTACGCCGCCGCATATCCCGCCTACGCGCTGCCGCGATGGTATGAGTCGCTGGGACATGCCCACAACTATTACCTGAACACGGCGGCCGAAACCGGGCTGATCGGGCTGGCCGTGTATATGCTCGTCGGGATTGCAGCGTTCATCTGGACGGCGCGGCAGGCGCGCCGCCTGAGCGGATGGCCACAGGCGCTGGCCATCGGCGTACTGGGCGTGCTCACGCACCTGAGCGTACATAACCTCTTTGACAACCTATACGTGCAACACATGATCCTCCACCTGGCGCTGCTCCTGGGAGCCCTCGCGGTTCTCAGCATGGCCCACGTCGGCCGGAGGGCGCCGGGATCGTGCGATGTGATGGCCCCATGATGTCGATGAAGCCTACCATGGAAGAGGAAGAGGGCGGCAGTCCATCCCTGCGCACCCCCTCAACGTCATCGATCACCTGGGAATGGAGGAACTGGCCGGTGATCCGTTCCGTCATACAACACCCACTCATCAAGGACTACGTCACCCCAAAGGAACTCACCCGCTTCCTTCGGTTCGCGACGGTGGGAGCCGTCGGCATGATCGTGGATCTGTCGATCCTGAACGCTCTGGTCAAGCTGGCCGGATGGCCGCTCCTCTACGCGAACTCCGTATCCTTCTCCGCGGCCGTCCTCAACAACTTCACGTGGAACCGGCTGTGGACGTTTCCGGAAAGCCGCAGTCGTCCCATCCGTACCCAGCTTCCTCAATTCGCCCTGGTGAACATCATCGGCCTGTTGATCAACAACGCCGTCCTGCTGGCCGTTTACTACGTGATCCGGGCGTGGATCCCCGACCCATGGGACTACAACCTGGCGAAGATGTTCGCCATCGGCGTGGTGCTATTCTGGAACTTCGGCGCCAACCGGCTTTGGACCTATCGTGGCCTGTAGGCAGCGCTGGATGAAACCGACGGGGGGCAATGAGCGCTGGCTTTTTCGGGGCGAGGTGAGGAGGGAGCGATAGCCTAATGACTACGCGCATCGCCATCCACTACACCCCTGCCCTCTCGCAGACGGCGGGTATCGGCCGGTACACCCGCGGCCTGGTGGATGCGCTGGCTGCACTCCCTCCTCCGGACGGGCTCGAGTTCCTGCTGTTCGTCATGGGGAAGATCGCCAGCCCACGCCCCTGGCCGGACCACATGACGTGGCGATCGATCCCGCTGTCCGAGCGCACGATGATCCGGGTCTGGCACCGGCTTCACCTTCCGCTGCCCGCCGACTGGCTGACCGGCCCCATCGCCCTGTACCACTCGCCGGATTACGTGCTGCCCCCACTACGCCGGGCCATCGGCGTGGTGACTGTGCACGATCTGTCCTTTCTACGAGTGCCGGAGTGCGCCGATCCACGGCTGCGCGCCTTCCTCACAGCAGAGGTGCCCCGGGCGGTCGCCCGGGCCCGGCACGTCCTGGCCGACTCGGAGAGCACGCGCCGGGACCTGATCGAGCTCCTGTCCGTCTCCCCCGAGAAGGTCAGCGTGGTGCCCGCGGGGATCAGCCCCGCATTCCGTCGCGTGGAGGACGAGGTTCGAAGGAATGCGGTGCGCATTCGTTACGGGCTGCCCCAACGTTTCATCCTGAGCGTGGGGCGGCTGGAGCCGCGCAAGAATTACGTGCGCCTCATCCAGGCCTACGCGCAGCTACGGCGACGCTGGGCTCCGCCACAGCATCTGGTCATCGCCGGGGGATACGGATGGCTCTACGAGGACATCCTCCGAGAGCCGGAGCGACAAGGGGTGAGCGATTGGGTGCACTTTCCCGGCTTCGTCCGGGACGAGGACCTGCCCACGCTGTACTCCCTGGCCGACGCCTTCGCGTTTCCCTCCCTCTACGAGGGGTTCGGGATCCCGCCGCTGGAGGCGCTGGCATGTGGCGTCCCCACGGTGGTGGGCGACAACTCCTCGCTGCCGGAGGCCGTGGGCGACGCGGCGTTACGCGTCCCGGCCGAGGACGTGTCCGCATTGGCGGAGGCGCTGGCCCGGCTCCTGCAGGACGAGGCCTGGCGGGAGCACACCCGGTCGGCGGGTCCCGCCCAGGCCCGACGGTTCACCTGGGAGGCCGCAGCGCAACGGCTCGTGACCGCTTATCAAATCGCTCTGGGGAGGGAAGGCGGATGATCTCCCGGCAGCTCAGGTGGTCCCTGATCCTGACGCTCGCCCTGCTCCTCATCGCCGCCGGCTACTGGGGGCCATGGGTCGCCCACAAAGCAGCCGCGCTGGTCATCCCCGGCCTGGACCTGGCCGAATACGTCAAATTCCTGCCGGAATATCGGGAAGGTCAGATCGCCATCTTCCGTGAGGGGTTCTACCTGCCGCTCATCACCCTGAGCCTGGCGCTGAGCACGCTGTCCTGGCATCCCGCCGTGCGATGGCCCACCCTGCTGCGCACCATCGCCTGGCTGGGCAGTATTCCCAGCGCGCTGGCCATGTTGCCCCCGGCCTGGTCGCCCGTCACCCTGCGCCTGCCGGAGTTCCGGCTCCAGGTCATCGCCATCGCCATCTGCCTGATCGCCACAGCCGCCGCGCCGGTATGGCGCCGGGTGCCCATCGCATGGCTGGGTGGCTTCCTGGCGCTGCTGAGCCTGGCGGCCATCGTGATCCCCATGGGTCAGTTTTGGATTATCCGCCCCGCCCTGGATCACGTCTACGGCCATCCCATCACTATCGGCCGGGGCCCGTGGATCATGGCGCTGGGGGAGATCCTGTTCGCCATCGGGGTGATCGCGCTAAGCCGGGGAACCCATCCGTCGAGGGAAACGGGGATGGGTGAGGCGTAATTGCGTGTTGCGTATTGCGTAAGAGGAGAGAGGATATGAAGCTGGCATCCGCCGTGTATCGGCTGAAGAGCGAATCCGCCTTTGAGGTATTGGCGCGCGCCCGGGAGTTGGAAGCCCAGGGCCGCACGGTGGTCCACATGCAGATCGGCGAGCCCGATTTCGACACGCCCGCCCACATCGTCGACGCGGCGATCGACGCGCTGCAGCGGGGGGAGACCCATTACACCCCCGCGGCGGGCATCCTTCCCCTGCGAGAGGCCATCGCCGCTTATGTCGAGCGCACTCGAGGATGCCCGGTGAGCCCGGATCAGGTGGTGGTCACGCCCGGCGCCAAACCCATCATGTTCTTCACCATGCTGGCGCTCCTGGAGCCCGACGACGAGTGCGTGTACCCGGATCCGGGGTTTCCCATCTACGAGTCCATGATCCGTTACATCGGCGCCAAGCCCGTGCCCGCCCCACTGCGCATGGAGAACCACTTCCGATTCGATGCGAACGAGCTGTCCGGTCTGGTGAACGACCGCACCAAGCTGCTGATCCTCAACTCCCCTCAGAATCCGACCGGGGGCGTCCTGCTTCGATCGGACCTGGAGCGGATCGCGGATCTGGCCCAGCGGCACGATTTCTACGTGCTCTCCGATGAGATCTACAGCCGCATCCTGTACGAGGGGCAGCACCACTCGATCATCACGTTGCCCGGCATGGCCGAGCGCTCCGTGCTCCTGGACGGCTTCTCGAAGACCTACGCGATGACGGGATGGCGGCTGGGATACGGGGTCTTCCCGCCGGAACTGGTCCCGCACATCGTGCGCCTACAGGTGAACTCCAACTCCTGCGCGGCCGCGTTCACTCAATGGGCCGGCATCGCCGCGCTGACGGGGCCGCAAGAGCCGGTGGAACGCATGGTGGCCGAGTTCCGTCGCCGCCGGGATCTCATCGTGGAAGGGCTGAACCGACTGCCGGGCGTGCGCTGCCTGATGCCGGATGGCGCCTTCTATGCCTTCCCCAACATCGAGGGCACCGGCCTGACGTCCAAGGCGCTGGCGGACAAGCTTCTGGAGGAGGCGGGCGTGGCGACCCTCTCCGGCGCCTCCTTCGGTCGCCACGGCGAGGGGTTCCTGCGGCTGAGCTACGCCACGTCCATCGAGAACATCCAGCAAGGGCTGGAGCGCATGGAGGCCGCGCTCAGCCGGCTGTGATCCGAACGTACTTCCATCTGGGATGCCATCGTCCAGCGCGGAGGAGGGCATGAGCCGGCCGTCACCGCCGGGGTCTACGCCGTTCCCGAGAGGCGGCCGGCAATCGGCCCGTCGCCGTGCGCAACAGCCACTCCCCATCACGACCGCCCACCGGGATCATGATCCCCAACAGCCGTCCCTGTGCGTCGATCTCGCAGATGGCCCTCCGGCGCACCTGCTCCGGCGTCCCGTCCCCCGGCCATGAGGTCAGATAAAACGTGCCGATCCGGGCGGTCTCATCATACGTGATGTATCCCCACGACCAGGTGGGCGGCTCCTCCGTCTGTGTGAACGCCTCCAGTCGCTTCCGCAGGCGGAGCCGCTTGTGGTCCTGCACCTGAACCCGTACCAGCTCGCCCCCCCGCCCGATCTCACAGATCACGTTGGCCCCTATCCGCTCAGCCTCGCCCGGCCGATCGAACCAGATCTGGATCTGATCCTGATCCTCATGATAGACGACCGCCGACTTCCGAAAGTAGATCTTCATGATCCTCCCATCATCCCTACATCTCCACCAGGGCGGAGAAGCCCACCGCCTCCAACGCCTCGTGAAACTCCTCCCGCCTCTCGGCAGGCAACGGCAGGCCGGGCAAACGAGGCTCCCCGCAGTCAAACCCGAGCATGCGCATGACCTCCCGCAAAGCGCCCGGAAATCCGAACGCCTCCAACACACGGGTCACCTGATTCGCCCGGATCTGAAGCTCCAGCCCCCGCTCCAGATCCCCTGCCTCGTAGCATCTCCGGATCTCTCGATACACCCCGGGCATGAAGTTCAGCGTGGAGCCGATGTTGCCGGTGGAACCCATCATCGCCGCGAACAGGCAGTGCTCATCCATGCCGGAGAACGCCGTCCAATCCCGCTCCCGGAGCGTCACGATCTGCCGAAACTCGTGCATGTTCGGCCCCGTGTACTTGAGGCCCGCCAGGTTGGGAATGCGCTGCAACAGCTCCCGCATGAAGGCGACCGCATCGGTGGTGCCGCCGAAGATATACGATAGGACGGGCAGGTCCGGCACCGCCGCTGCGATCTCGGCGAAATACGCCACCACGCCGCGCGTGTCCCGATAGAGGGGCGGGATGATGCTGCTCACCGCGGCTGCCCTGAACTCCCGGGCGTGCCGCGCCAGGGCGACGGCGTCCCCGGCGGCGACGCTGCCCACATGCACGATGACGGGCACCCGCCCTCTCACCTGATCCAGGACGACCTCCGTCACCCGCCTGCGATCGTCTGCCGACATGAAGATCCCCTCGCCGGTGGTGCCGCAGACGTAGAACCCGTCCACGCCCTTCCCCAGCAAATACTCCACCAGATCTCGCAGCACCGGCTCGCCCACTCGCCCTTCTGGCGTGGAAGGCGTCACCAGAGCGGGCCACACCCCGTGAAATGCAGGCATACATATCCTCCCCAGCGCGATGAAATGGACGCCGAACCGGGCCCCCGCTGATCCACAGCAAAGGGAACCGCCCTCGCAGCGGCATCCGGTCAGCAGTATACCCAAGGTGGAGAAAAAGAGAAAGCTCATCGCATCGCCATGTCCCCCCGCCCTCCCTCACGGGCGCGGCGTCGCTCATCCCGAGATGTGCTTCTGGACATCTTCTCAAACTTCCGATACCATGCGCCGGGGAGAACCGTATCACATCCGAACGTGGAGGAGCCATGAATTTCGACGCCGTCTTCCGATCACGCCGTAGCAACGTGATGGCCACGCGTGGGATCGTGGCCACCAGCCAGCCGCTGGCCGCTCAGGCGGGCCTGGACATCCTGAAGGCCGGCGGCAACGCGGCCGACGCCGCCGTCGCCACCGCCGCCATGCTCAACGTCGTCGAGCCCATCTCCACCGGCATCGGCGGCGATTGCTTCGCCCTCTATTACGACGCGAAGACCAAGACGGTCACGGCGCTGAACGGGTCGGGCCGGGCCCCGGCGGCCGCCTCCATCGAGGAGCTGCGCCGACTGGGATACACGAAGATGCCTACCTTCACCGGCCATACGGTCACCATCCCCGGCACCGTGGCCGGCTGGGCCGATCTGCTGGAGCGCCACGGCCGCATGACCCTGTCCGACGTATTGCAGCCGGCCATCTGGACGGCCGAGAACGGATACCCGGTCACGGAGCTGATCGCCACCGGCTGGGCGCGCCAGGTGAAGAAGCTGTTGCGCGCCCCCGACTGGGAGAGCGGCGATCAGGACAACGGGCCGGAGCAGCCCAGCGGCAACGAGTTGCTGATCGATGGCCGGGCGCCGCGGCCGGGCGAGATCATGCGCCTCCCCACCCTGGCCGAGACGCTGCGGGGCATCGCCGCCAAGGGCAAGGATTACATCTACAAGGGCGAGTTCGCCCGCAAGCTCAGCGAACACGTGCAGCGATACGGCGGCTGGATCACGCCCGAGGACATGGCCGCCCACACGTCCACCTGGGATGAGCCCATCATGGCGGAGTATCGGGGCGTCACGTTGTACGAGTGTCCCCCCAACGGCCAGGGGCTGGCCGCCATCATCGCCGTGAACCTGGCCGCCGGGTTCGATCTGGCCGCCATGAGCGAGGCGGACCGGCTGCACGTGATGATCGAGTGCATGCGACTGGCCTTCGCCGACGCCCAGCAATGGGTATGTGATCCCCGCGTGGTGGACATCCCGCTGGAGGAGCTGGTCAGCCCCGAATACGCCAATCGGCGTCGCCGGCGCATCGATATGCATCGGGCGGCCCGGGACGTCCCCTATGGCGATCCCATGGCCGGGTCGGACACGGTGTATCTGAGCGTGGTGGACGGCGAGGGGAACGCGTGCAGCTTCATCAACAGCCTGTACATGGGCACGGGGACCGGCCTGGTGGTGCCCGGCACGGGGGTCAGCCTGCAGAACCGGGG
>JAADGJ010000097.1:31426-41431 GCA_013152435.1 Chloroflexota bacterium
CAGGGGCATTTCCAGATGCTGGTGAACATGCTGGACCTGGGGATGGCGCCGCAGCAGGCGCTGGATGTACCCCGCTGGATGCTGGCGGGGCCGAGCGCGGGGTTGGGCGCCCAGGAGCCGGGCGGGCTGGTGATGATCGAAGAGGGCTGGGATTTCGGCGTCATGGCCGAGCTGGCGCGACGGGGGCATCGGCTGGCGCCGGTGGACGGCTTCGGCCGGGCCGTGTTCGGCGGCGGGCAGATCATCCTGCGCGATCCGGAGACGGGCGTCCTCATCGCCGGCAGCGACCCGCGCAAGGACGGCTGCGCGGTGGGATGGTGAGTGGCGGTAGATGGTAGCGGCGATTTAGCCGCTACCACCTGCCGGTCGCCCCCACGCCGAGCGTCTTGGGGTCAGTGTAATTTCCACGTATATTGCGTCACCTGCGATCTGTGGTCGCCCAGCCAGGTGCCTCGTCACTTGGCGACGAGAGGGAGATAGATGGAATGAGGTAAGGCCGAAGCCGGCGCCCTCAGACTGACATCGTCAAAGTAAACAACCGCGTCGCCTCCCTCCGTGTAAACGCTCAGCCAAACACACAGCGACTTGGCGCCAGGCGGGGGCGTAGCTATTACCTTGCCGTACGTCCATCCGGAGCCAACGAGCACCCAGGGAGTACCCACCGCATCCAGATACGTGCCACTGCAGCCGGGTTGATCCCAGAACACAAGCGAGAGTCTCCCCTTCGTGCTGTCATTCTCCTGCGCGGGGACCTTGATCCATCCGCTCAGGCGATATTCGCTGGCGGGCACAGAGATCTCTACGGGCTGCCCGGCGCCGGTGATGTGCAGGTCTGCGTAGTGACTCCATACCGCCGCGACGCCCCGACCGCCGTGTCCCTCCGTGCCCACCCAGCTAATTGAGCTCTCACCGGTCGCCGACCAGCCATCTACATTCCTGTCAAACGTTCCATTGGTGATCAGCTCGATGGCGATATCCGCTCTGCTGAGCTGGGGTGAGATCATGAAGAGCAGGAGCAACACGGCGAGATTTAACGCAACTACACGCCAGATCCGGCTAAGTGTTCGTCGTGTCTTCATGACGGATGCCTCCTATTTTCGGTAACAGCTGGCCACGCGAGACCAAATCAACCAAGCACAGAAAAAGCCCACTTAAATATGACCACCTGATCATATAATCCGTTTTTCCATTTCTCAATACGCACGACAGCGGAGAAATGTTTCGCGGCTCCCAGGGCACCAGGCCTGGTGCATTCCCCGGGAACCCCGGCCAGCTGCATACCCCAGCATCCGTCTTATCCCACCCCTCCCTGCCAGAGCTGATAGAGGCCGAAAAGCAGCAACGCCACGGCGGACAGGCCGTTCAGGGCACGGCGAACCCGAGAGCCCAACCGCCCGGCCGTGGCGAAGAGGATGATGAGGGCAGCGAAGCCGCCGACGAGAGCGCCGTAGAAGCCCACCACAAAGCTGACGCCCAGACCAGCCGATCGCCGCCATCCTTCCAACAGGATGGGCCCGGCGACGATCCCCCAGAACAGATAGGGATTGGGATTCAGCGCGTTCATCACGATCGCCTTGGCCAGGCTTCGCTGTCCGGACTCCATCGGAGCCTCCACCGGATCCACAGGCTCCCGGGCCACCCGGTAGGCACCCCAGGCCAGGTAGAGGATGAATAATCCCCCGGCCACCTGCAGGGCGCGCAGGAACCCATCGGGCAAACGGGTCAACGCCAGGAGCACCAGGACGATGATGGGGCCATCACTGAAAAGCGGAGCGAAAGCGGCCGGAAGCGTCCGCCTCCACCCGTTCCGCATCGTCTGCGATAACAGGAACGCCTGGAACGGGCCGGGCGACGCCGCCGCCGATACCCCCAATGCCATCCCCTGCAACAGATACGCGAACAAAGCTCCCTCCCGTCAGCGAATAGGAAACGCCCGACGCCACCTGGCGCCGGGCGCCCACACGATCCAACCTCCCCAACGAATCGCTCACTCCAACAGGGACAGCCGCTCCTGTAGCCGGGACAGCCGTTCCTTCAGTTCGGCCAGCTTGGCCTCCTCCCGGGCGACCACCTCGGCCGGGGCCTTGGTGCGAAAGCCATCGTTGCTGAGCAGCTTCTCGCTGCGCTGGATATCTCGCTGCACAGCCGCCATGGCCTTGCTCAGCCGGGCCCGCTCCGCCTCCAGATCCACCATGCCGGCCAGCGGCAGGTACACCGTCGCCCCACCGGCCACGATCGTCACCGCCCGTTCCGGCGCCGGCAGCGACGTCTCGATCACCAACCGGTCGGGATCCAGCCGCGCCAGCGTGATCAACACCTCTCGCTGGGACCGGAGCAGCTCCGTCTCGTCGCCGGCGCTGATCACGGCGGCGATCCGCCGCCCCGGCTCCACGTCGTACTCGGCCCGGGCGTTCCGGATGCCTCGCACGATCTCCCGCACCAGGTCCATCTGCGCCTCGGCTGCCTCATCCAGCGCGCCAGCTTCCGGCCAGCGGGCGATGATCAGCGCCTCGCCCTGGTGCGGCACCCGCTGCCAGATCGCCTCGGTCACAAACGGCATGAACGGATGCAACAGGCGCAACGTGCGCTCCAGCACGTACACCAGCACCCGCCGGACCGTCGCCTTGGCGTCGTCGTCCTCGCCATACAGCCGGATCTTGGCGATCTCGATGAACCAGTCGCAGAACTCGCCCCACAGAAACTCGTAGATCCGGCGGCCGGCCTCGCCGTATTGATACGACTCCATCATCTCCGCGATCTCGCCCACCAGCCGGTGATAGCGGCTGATGATCCAGCGATCGGCCAGGGTGAGGCTCGGATCGTCCGGGCTCATGTCCTCCACCGGCTCCGTGTCGTCCAGATTGGTGATCACGAAGCGGGCCGCGTTCCACACCTTGTTGGCGAAGTTGCGCGCCGCCTCCACCTTCTTCACGTCCAGCCGGACGTCGTTGCCCGGCGTGCTGGACGTCATCAGGGTGAAGCGCAGAGCATCGCACCCGTACTGGTCGATCAGCTCCACGGGGTCCAGCGCGTTGCCCAGCGACTTGCTCATCTTGCGGCCCTGGGCGTCCCGGATGATCCCGTGCAGGTACACCACGCTGAAGGGCGGCTTGCCGGTGAACTTCAGCCCCAGCATGATCATGCGCGCCACCCAGAAGAACAGGATGTCGTACCCGGTCTCCAGCACGCTGGTCGGATAGAAATACTTGTAGTCCTCGGTCTCTTCGGGCCAGCCCAACGTGCTGAAGGGCCACAGCCCAGACGAGAACCAGGTGTCCAGCACGTCCGGATCCTGCTCGATATTCTGGCTGCCGCAGTGCGAGCACTCGGTGGGGTCGACGATCTCGCACGTCTGCCCGCCGCAATCCTTGCAGTACCACACCGGGATGCGATGCCCCCACCACAACTGGCGACTGATGCACCAATCCCGGATGTTCTCCATCCAGTTGAAGTAGACGCGAGCGAAGCGATCCGGGATGATGCGGATGCGTCCATCCCGCACCACGTCGATGGCCGGCTCGGCCAACGGCTTGATCCGCACGAACCACTGGGTGGAGATGCGCGGCTCCACGATGGTGCCACATCGCTGGCAATGCCCGATGGCGTGACGATGCGGCTCCACCTTCACCAACAGCCCCTCCTCCTCCAGATCGGCCACCAGGCGCTCCCGACAGACGAAGCGATCCAGGCCAGCGTACGGCCCCGCCTCCTCGCTCATGGTGCCCGTGTCCGTCATCACGTCCACCTGCTCCAGCCCATGGCGCTGGCCGATCTCGTAGTCGGTGGGGTCGTGAGCCGGGGTCACCTTCACGGCGCCGGTGCCAAAGCTCGGATCCACCGCCTCGTCGGCGATGATGGGGATGCGGCGGCCCAACGCCGGCAGCACGGCCATGCGCCCCACCGACTGAGCATAGCGTTCGTCCTCGGGATGCACGGCCACCGCCGTGTCCCCCAGGATGGTCTCCGGGCGGGTGGTCGCCACCTGGATGAACTCGGTCGCCCCCTCCGCCCAACGGCCGGATCCCCACTCGGCGCTCGGGCCCTCCCATTCGTCGCTGATGAGCGGATAGCGCACGTACCACAGGTAGCCATCCTCTTCCTCGTGCTCCACCTCCAGATCGGAGATGGCCGACTCGCAGCGAGGACACCAGTTCACCAGATAGGTGCCGCGATAGATCAGCCCCTCCTTGTACAGCGTGACGAAGGCGGTACGCACAGCACGAGACAGCCCCTCATCCAGCGTGAACCGTTCCCGATCCCAATCGCAGCTCACGCCCAGCCGGCGGTGCTGCTCCGTGATGCGGGCGCCGTACTCTTCTTTCCAGGCCCACACCCGCTCCAGAAACTTCTCGCGCCCCAGGTCGTGGCGGGTCAGCCCCTCACGAGCCAGTTGGCGTTCCACCACGTTCTGGGTGGCGATGCCCGCGTGATCCGTGCCCGGCACCCATAGCGTAGGAACGCCTTTCATACGATGATATCGGATCATGAGATCCTCGACCGCGGCCGTCATGGCATGCCCCAGATGCAGCGCGCCGGTCACGTTGGGCGGCGGCATGGAGATCACGAACGGTTTCTGATCCCGGCTGGCCAGCCCCTTGGCAAACTGAGTCTCCGGCTTGAAATACTTCTGAGACTCCCACCAATCGTAAATCTGTTGCTCGAACTCCCTTGGGTTATACGTCTTGGGCATCTCTCTCTGATCAGCCATCGCGCTCCTTCCCCCCATGCATGTCCCCCGTCTCCAATCTCAATCTCCAACGAAAAACCCCCTCGCCACAAGGACGAGAGGGTTCTCCCGCGGTACCACCTTGCTTGACGGAAAGCGTTCCGCTTCCCGTCCACTCTGTCGCGATAACGGGCGAACCCGGGCCTCCCTACTGGTGTTCAGGAGGCCAGCTCCCCGGCGACCTTCGGCGGCGCCCGTCGGGCGAGGCTCCCAGCCGATGACCTCGCCTCTCTGGCGACTGCGTACCGCCTACTCCTCCGGTTCCCAGCCATTGTCTTTGTTAGCGATGAAATTATAGCCCCAGGTGAACGGGGTGTCAAACAGGACAAAGAAGCGAACGGCGGGGGGCTTTGAGGGGCTTCGCCCCTCCAGAAAAAGCCCTTCTCCCACCTTCGACCTGCCCGGCCTCGGCCCAGATCCCTGCGGAAAGGGCCGAGAAAGGCAGGTGCAGGCCGGAAAAATGGGATTTCCGTGGAGGGGAGCTCCCCTCCACACCTCCCCCTGTGAAGCTGATAGCTGAGGGAGCCCCTCAGACACCTTACCGGTCAATTTTTTCAGACACGCTCCTACCGTCGCACCATCGGCAGCCACGACCGGTAGCCCACAAACACCCGAATCGTATCCTGCGCGGACAGTCCCGTCTCGTCCTGGGCTGTGAGCGTGATGGTGTGCCACCCAAAACTCAGCGTGGTCTCCGACACCTCTCCCTGACCCAGGTCGCCATCCCGGTCCGATGTCCAGTGAAGCACATTGCCGGGGAGGTCGCGATAATCCTGGTCATAAGCGTAGCCTCGCAGCACCACCGGCAGGTCCGGGGACAGGCTCCATCCGTCCAGAGGCGAGGTGATGAAGACCGAAGGAGGCTTGCGCGGCACCCGGAAGGGGGCAGGCACCTGGGCATAAGTGGTGTGGAAGCCATCGGTGGCGACCACGCGCAGCAGGGCGTTTTCGCCGCCGGGCAATTCCGTGGCATCGATGGTCAGCGTCGTGTCCGCGATACCAATGGCGATCGGCTGCCAGGAGTCGCCCCCATCCGCGCTATATTGCACGACGAATTCGAGGTCGTCACCGTCTGGGTCCGAGGCCGTCCACACCATGTGAATCGTGTCGGTGATGGTCTCCCGGCCCAGAAGTGAAGAGATGGTGACGGTGGGCGGGTTGGGACTGCTGTCCAAAGTGGCAAGCACAGTATCCTCGTACTTCAGCACAAGCCGTGTTGCCTGGGCTTCGTAGGGCATAGTGAGCAGGAAGGAGGTTGTTGTAATCGGCTCCCGGGCATCGGTGGGCACGGATGGCGCAAAGGTGCGGGTGTGCAGCACCTGACCACCGGCGTTCAGGAGTTCCAGGGTGTAGGGGCCATCCGGCGTGTCATCCTGGAAGCGCGGGTTGTCAAGGGTATACAGCGGTTCCAGGGTGGCCGTCATAGTGGTAGTGATGATATGCCCCTGCACCAGGAATCGCCGATCGGGGAGGCTCCCCCTGGCTTGAGCGGTCCCCTCCGGAGTAGGGGAAGTTATCCAGCGGTGCAGAGCTCCATAAGTGTAGTCGGAAAGCCACAAGGACAGGCCAATGTTGTCGCCGTAGCTCATGATGTCGGCGACCTTTGCCGGGTCGAGGACGCTTGGCCCGCTTGTGTCAAAGCCGTAGTAATCATCAGCTCTGGCATGGCTCAGTTGACATCCCGGATAAGGCCAATGCGGGTCCGGGCCTGCTGGCCGGTTCCGACCGGTAGTAGGACAGGGCACGTGCTGTCGGCCCAGGGCATGGCCCAACTCGTGGAGAAACGTCATTCCCATCTTCGCCGGGGAGTTGCGATAAGTGAACCACAATACACGTGACGGAATATCCAGTGCCATGCCCGCGGTTGAACCGGAGATGGACTGGTCGGTAAAACCTATATAGTAAGTATTCTCCGGTTCGGATCGTCTTTGCCACCACGTACGGTAGGTGCTCAGGATATGATTCACACAAAGATCTGGATCTAATGGTCTCTGGGTCTTTTCATCTCTAAAGTAAAGGAAACACCACATATCTATTGTCCACCCACCGTACTCCTTTATCTCCCCCCGCCAGTATATGCGCCACCCTGTGTTGGACAAAGGATACAAGCGCATCCATTCGAAAGCAGGTAGTGCGTCCTGCCGTGAACGGGCGTATCCCTGTATTCCTATTCTATAGACATAGAAATTGACTTCACTGCCGTCTCGGAAGGCAACGGCTTGGTTCCTTCCGTTATTCTGGCAGTTGCTGTCGGGGCGGTTGCATTGCCAGTTGACCGTGGCCGTTAACGTATAGCGCCCTTCCACCCAGCGACTCCCCTGAAGGGGGAGACGGAAGAGGAGGCTTTGGTTGACGTCGAGGCGCTCCGCTCTCGTGGGACGGTTCTTGCCCGGGAGCACGCGGGCCGTGACAGGGCGGAGGGGCAACAGCGCTCCTCGCTCGCTGGTCAGTCGCCCGGTGACGTTGGGCACATCGCAACCGGCGATGTCGTTGGGATAGCGAGCTCGGACATACACCCGTACATAGGTGTCCTTGCCTTCGATCAGGGGGGCCTGGTTGGCCAGGTTTTGGACCACCTGGGTGACCTCCATCCCCGTGATCTGCAGATCCGGCTTCAGCAAGGTCAGCGATTCCGGAGGCGTTTGGTAAGGATGGCCCGCGATCTCGCCGCTGGCCTGATTGATGATGGCAGCCGGCCACTGGTCATTGGCCAGGGCCATGAGCGCGGTGCAATCCACCTTGACCCGGAAGGAAATGATCGCGGTCTGCCCGTCGGGGATCTCGCCGTTCCAGACGATGCTTCGCGACTGCGCGTTGTACCGAACGGTGCCCAGGTTCGCGCGAGCGGTATTGGTTACGTACGTCGTGTACCGGGGGATGGGATCGGTCATGTCGGAAGGCGCGCTGGAGCCATCGGGGCTGTCCCAACTGAGGCTGATGGTGTATGTGATCTCCTGGCCCGGAGCGATGCCGCCCGCCGGATTCTTTGCAGGCACTGCGGCCGACTTGCTCACCTCGATAACCGGCGTGGGGGTCGGGGTGGGAGTCGGCGTGGCCCGGGTGAGATAGAAGATGTTCTCGGTATAGGAACCGGGATCCGGACGCCGGTATTCGATGATGTTGTAGTCGATGACCGTACCACGATCGGCAACCGCGCCGGAGGAGATCCAGCCGGGCGGGGGCTCGACCACGATGCGGTAATAGTCATAGGCTCTATCCCACACTGAAAAGGAAAACCGGCCACCCGAATCGGTCGTCGTCTGCTGTAGAACCGTCCAGGAGGAATCCCCCTCTTTACGGGCGTGCAGCCTGACGTTCACCTCCTGTATGGGTGTAGCATCCGGACCAACGACCTGGCCGCCAAAGCAGTAAGTCGGCGTGGGTGTAGGCGTGGGTGTGGGTGTGGGCGTGGGTGTAGCCAGGGCATCGTAGAAGTGATTCCCCGCATAGCTCCCCGCCGGAGGCCGATCATACCCAATGGTGTTCTCGTCGATGACCCGACCCCCCGGACCCGCCTGGGCACCAATGGAAATGTAACCGGGCAGATCCCGCTCATGGAGAATGTAATACTGGTACCCCTGTACCTCCTGATAGACAATGGTGTACCGCCCCTGCTGATCCGTGCGCACCCTCTGCAACATCTTCCACGCCTCAGACTCCGTCGTCCGAGCTCCACCAACACGTTCCAGAGGGGACGCTGACCATCCAGCACGCGCCCCTCAAAGCGATACTCGCGCACGGCGGCTAACGTCGGCGTGGGCGTCGGGGTGGACGTCGGCGTGGGCGTGTCGGTAACGATCACCGCGCCGCTCGTGGGCGTCGGTGTGGGTGTGGGTGTTGGTGTGGGTGTTGATGTTGGCGTGGACGTAGAGGTCGCCGTAGGCGTAGCAGTGGGAAGGGATTGGACGTACTGCAAGATGGTTCCGTTCGCACCCACCGCGTAGGCTGTTGTGTCAGTGGCCCAGACACCATAAAGATGCTCGTTTGTACCACTGGACATGGGGGTCCAACTTGAGCCATCCCAATGGAGAATGGTGCCGAAAGCCCCGACCGCATAGATGTCGTTGCTCGCCGTACCGTGCATGTTGTACAGGGCCTCGGAAGTCCCGGAAGGTGTGGAGTCCCATCCACTGCCGGTCCAGTGGTAGATATTTCCGTAGATGTTTCCGATGAAGAAGTCGGTTTCACTGGTGCCCCATATGGCGCTCAAATCGCTGGAGCTGGGATTGGTCATGGGAAACCACGGAGAAGGCCCCCAGAGCATAAAGCCCCCATCGCCGATGACAAATACCGATGAAGCCGTCCCCCAGATATCCCATAGGGGCATTGAATCAGGGGAGTCATATGTGCCCGCGTCGATCAGTGTACTCCAGGACGAGCCATCCCAGTGGGCAACAAACGCCTCATTGGGCGTGCCCGCTATGTCGGCTCCCGCTACGTAAATGTCGTTGACGCCGGTCCCCCAAATTCCCCGCTGTATCTTGCCGGAAAACGTTCCCAGAGAGGTCCAACCACCGCCGCTGTAATAGAAGGTTTCCCAGTTGGTCATAACGTAGAGACTGTCAGGTCCGGTCCCCCATATGTCCACGATATTGTCCGTTGTGGGAGAGGATAAAGATACCCATGCGGTACCATCATAGCGGAGAAGGGTACCATTCGCTCCGCCCGCGAAGACGTCGTTGGGCCCGAACCCCCAGACCGCGTTCAGGTCTTGGGTGGTAGGGCTGGTCATGGAAATCCATGTACCCTGGGAAACGCGTGCTGGCTGAGGGGCACCAGGGGCGCTCAAAATAGGAGCAGCGAACAGGGACCCCAATCCCAAACATATCAAAGCGAAGGCGACGAAAAGGAAGATGAGGCGGCTACCTCGATGGCGTCGCAGGCGCATGTTGACCTCCTTTCGGTGTGATTGCGCACAAGGCCTCACACCTGATTCGCCGATTTCCCTTCTAGCTACCGGACAGTTTGACCGCGCATCTCCTGCGACAGCTCTACCGATGCCGCAGTAGGGGCGCAGCGGCGCTGCGCCCTATTCGCATCAACTGAACAGCATGAGCGAGGCCCCCGCCTGTCGCTTTTTCCTTCCACGGGCGGTCGCACCTGAAAGGGGAGGTGCAGAGGGGAGGCGCCTCCGCAGAAAACCCTTTTTCTCGCCTTTTCCCTGCCTGATTGGGGCTTTGGCCGGTGGGTTGCGCAGATACTCCCGCAGCGTTATAGTAGGTTCGGTCATCGGTTGCCTCCTCTTGTGGTTTGTCACATGTCCCACATGGAAGCACCCG
>JAADGJ010000098.1 GCA_013152435.1 Chloroflexota bacterium
CGTGCTCCAGAAGGTGAACACCTGCTCCAGAGAGGAGGGGGCGATCTCGGCGCTCGTGTCCGGATGGGCCAACAGCGCCTTGATCTCGGAGCCGAATATCAGACGCCCGTCCTGTATCGTGTAGAACAGCGGGCGAATGCCCAGGCGATCGCGGGCGAGGAAAAGGGTGTGCTCTCGCTCGTTCCAGATGGCGATGGCGAACTGGCCGTTCAGCTGGTGCAGACATTCAGGGCCCAGATCCTCATATAAATGAAGGAGAACCTCTGTATCCGTATTCGTGGCAAACCGATGTCCCTGCTCTTCCAGCTGTGAGCGTAACTCAATGTAGTTGTAGATCTCCCCGTTGAAGACGATCCACAGCGACCCATCCTCATTGGCGATGGGCTGCTGGCCGCTGGCAAGGTCGATGATGCTCAAACGGGCGCTGCCCATCCCGATCCACGGATCCCGATAGATGCCGAATTCATCGGGGCCACGATGTCGGATCGTGGCCAGCATCCGGCACAGCACATCTGGATCCACCGGGGGACGATCTGTCAGATTGAGTACGCCGATGATCCCGCACATGCCTATACGCTCACACCAGCCCAGTCTTCTTGATCTTACCCGAAGAGGTCTTGGGCAATCCTTCCCGGAACTCGACGTACTTCGGGATCATGAAGTCCTCCAGATGTGCTCGACAGTGAGCCAGCACATCGGCAGGGGTCAGACTCTCATCGTCTGGAACGATGAACGCTTTGATCGCCTGGCCCAGAATGGGATCCGGCACGCCGATCACGGCCGCCTCCTTGACCCCTTCGAGGCTATACAAGACGTTTTCGACCTCTTTGGGGGATACCTTCTCCCCACGGCTCTTGATGATGTCGTCCTTACGGCCGATGAAGTAGAAGAAGCCCTCTTCGTCCATTCGGAAAAGGTCGCCTGTGTAGCATACGCGCTCGCCCGGGAGGGGACCGGGGCGGAATCGCTCGGCTGTCGCCTCCGGATCTCCCCAGTACCCGCGCATCACGTGTCTTCCCCGGACGACCAGTTCGCCGACCTGGCCGGGGCCCAGACGGTTCCCCTCTTCGTCTTCGATCCAAACCTCGGTCCCGGGGATGGGGATCCCCACCGAATCGGGCCGTTTGTTCAGCTGATCGGGTGGCAGGTAAAGCGTGCGCTTCGTCTCCGTTAGCCCGTACATGGAGTAGAGCTTCGCTTGGGGAAACCGCTCCTGGAGCTGTCTGATGTGGCTAGGAGGCAGGGCGGCTCCCGTATTCGTCAGGTAGCGAAGGCTGGACAGGTCATACTGGCTCAGGTCCATACGCAAGAGCACGGCAAAGACGGTGGGCACGCCGGGGAAGCCCGTCACCCGCTCCTTTTCCATGCGCTTGAGCACGGCGGCCGGATATGCGAATCCCCTCTCCAGGACCAGCGTCCCGCCGAATTTGAAGGCCATCAGGAGCTGATACAGCCCATAGTCGAACGAGAGGGGCAGCACATTGATGATGATGTCATCTTCGACGTTTTCCAGATACTGGATGATAGAGCTCGCGGCGAACACGACGTTGCTGTGGTCGGACATGACCCCTTTCGGATCGCCCGTGCTACCGGAGGTGTAGATCAGGCAGGCCAGGTCGAGATCGATGTTCACGTGTGGCGGGCGGCTGGAGGAGTATGCCTGTTGGATGGCCTCGTAGGAGAGGCAGCGAGCAGGAAGGGATTCATGGCCCGATGTTCGGCTGAGGATGGCCGCCTGAATGGATGGGACTTCGCCCATGAGGCGACTCGCGAGATCCGCCCGCTGTCCTGTAGTGATCAGCGCGCTGGCCTGGCAGTTCTGGAGGATGTAGGCCAGTTTGTGAAATTTGGTGGAGTAATTGACGACGACGAAGACCCCGCCGGCCTTCAGCACGGCGAAGATGCCGACGACGAGTTCGATTAAATGCAGGACCACGCGCTGGCCGCGCTGGATCCCCTGGTCCATCAGCGCATGGGCCAGCCGGTTGGCCATCGCCTCGATCTCCGCGTAGGTCAGGCGTTGCCCTTCGCACACCAGGGCGACCTTGTGGGGCAGGCGATCGGCACTACGTTCCAAGAATTCTTGTACAAGCATATGTATTCAGTGGCTTTGTGCTCATTATGGACTGAGGAGGGGCGCTTGCGCCGGGAACCGGGGAGGTTCGGAGGGCTCTTTTCATGTCTTGGAGAACCCGTTTACCTGATCCTGCCATTCCGGTCCGAAAGAGGCTCATCCCTCCGGGCCTCCCCAGGAGATGGCGCGGTGATGATAGGGAGCTCGTTCCGAAATGGTGCCACCACGTGGTTGGTGGCGTAACGGGAGGAAGGATTACGTTGCTGGCTCGGCCGTTTCGCAGGAGAGAGGCATCTTACGCCGGACGTACGCGGCGAGCTTACTGACGGAATCGAAGTTGTCGGGGGTGATCTCCTCATCTTCCACGGTGATGTGGAAGACTTCCTCGACGAACATGATCAACTCCAACACATTCATCGAGTCGACGATTCCCTCCTCCAAAAACGACGTGTCGTCCGGGTAAGTGTATCCGTTGTCGCTAAAGAGGATGTTCTCGGCGATGTAAGAGCGTATCTTCTCTTCTACAGATGGCATAATCATGCACCCATTTATCAAATCAGATTTCTTGTGATCTCGGCTCCGATCGTGGATCCCCGTTCGAGATCGAGCTGGGGAGGGGATCCGGTATCAGCGGATTGACCCTCTGGGCTCTGTGCCCGGAGCGGCCGGATGTCTGACCGCTCCGGGCATGGTTGAGCACGATTAGCTTCGTCGTCGGCGCGCTGTGATCGTACCGCCGAGGAGGATGATGCCCACCGCGAGCACGGCGATGGCGGCCCATGGCTGTGAGGTAGAGGCGTTGGCCGTGAAGGTGGAGAGGTTCACAGCCGTCGGTGGGGCGCCTGCGAAGTCGAACTGCAGGAGCGAGTATTTCTCACCACCGTAAAGGAGGCCGGTCCAGAGCGTGTCCGAGGTTCCGCCGTTGTAGGTGGGGTTTGCCTGCCAGATGTAGGCGTCGTACACGTCTCCGTCGGTCCCGCGCTGGATGGTGACGCAGGTGACATCGGAGGTATCCAGCGTGTAGCAGATGTCCAGCTTGGGACGATCGGCGATTGTGGTCACCTCGCTGC
>JAADGJ010000099.1 GCA_013152435.1 Chloroflexota bacterium
ACTTGGACAAACTGTGCCCGGCATACCGCATCTTCACTGAAAAAGGATATATGGGATGACTTTACATATCCCGCAAACTGTGCGAGAATAAGACATAACATTTCGGTTTGCAGAGCGAAGAAGGATCCAGAAGGAGAGCGGAGGGAGGAAGCCTATGTTCACACCCAATGAGAGCTTATGGGATCGGATCATCCGTATCGTGCTGGGCCTGATCCTGCTTTATGTGGGATTCGGCCCCCCGCTCAGCGGAGCGCTGGGCATCATCGTGGGGATCATCGGGATCATCCTGGTGCTGACGGGCGCCATAGGATGGTGCCCCCTATACCAGCTGCTGAAGTTCGGCACCAAGCGATCCTGACGCTCAGACGCCTCTTGTTTGAGCGCCGCACGGGCGAGAGAAGGCATCTCGCCCGTGTTCCTTTTTCCCAAATCATAGCGCATTCATGGTACAATGAGGATGCAGGAGATCACTAAGAGCGCGTCTGAGAAATGCCGTTGCTCCTACTGTGGGGAGGCCCTCCGGAAAAAGCCTTTCTCCCGCCTTCGACCTGCCCGGCCTCGGCCCGGGCCCTGCGGAAAGGGCCGAGAACGGCAGGTGCAGGCCGGAAAAGCGGGGTTTCCGTGGAGGGGAGATCCCCTTTACACCTCCCCCTGTAGAATCAGACACGCTCTAAAGACGAGATCCCTCCGCAAGGGAAAGACAACGTTCCTCTTGGAGAAGGCACACATATGGCACAACGCATCCTGGTAGTGGACGATGACCGGCAGATCGTCCGGTTGGTGCGCGCTTATCTGGAGCAATCCGGCTTCGAGGTCCTGACCGCCTACGACGGCGAGACGGCCCTACATGCCATCCGCCACGACCGCCCGGATCTGGTCGTGCTGGACCTCATGCTGCCCGGCCGGGATGGATGGGAGATCACGCGCGTCATGCGGGCCGATCCCCACCTATCCAGTATCCCCATCGTCATGCTCACCGCCCGGGTGGAGGACACGGACAAGATCGTGGGATTAGAGCTGGGGGCGGACGATTATGTCACGAAACCGTTCAACCCGCGAGAGCTGGTCGCCCGGGTGAGAGCCGTCCTGCGTCGAGCGGGCGGCGCCGAATCCCCACCGCGCCTGTTGCGCGTGGGGGAGATCACCCTCGACCCCGATCGCCATGAGGTCACACTGCGAGGGGAGCCCGTCGACCTCACCCCCACCGAGTTCGAGCTACTGCGCGCCTTCATGGAGGACCCCAATCACGCCTTCACCCGAGGGGAGTTGATCGAGCGGGCGTTAGGGTACACGTACGAGGGCATGGAGCGCACCCTCGATAGCCATATCAAAAACCTACGCCGCAAACTGGAGGAGGACCCGCGCCATCCCCGGTACATCCAGACCGTCTACGGCGTGGGGTACCGGCTGAAAGGGGACGCATGAGACGACTCTGGGTCTGGTTGACGGCCTCCTTCATCGTCGTCACGCTGGTGGGAATCGTGCTGGTGGCGGTGCTGACCAGCTACCAGGCGAGCGAGGCCTTCCGACGATACGTCTTCCAGTCCGAGGTCAGCGGCGGCGGCGGGCTCGTCGCGAAGCTGGCGGAATACTACGCGAGCACGGGAAGCTGGGAGGGCGTCGACCGGATCGCGGAGGACCTGTTCACCACGCCGGGGGCCGGCAAGGGATACGGGTTCATGCACCGGGGGGTTCCCCGATTCGTCATAGCGGATGCGCAGGGGGATATCGTGTTCGACAGCGCCCACCGCCGGGTGGGCCAGCAGCTCAGCACGACGGAGCGCCAGTTCGCCGTTCCCATCGAGGTGGACGGCCAGGTCGTCGGCTATCTGGATATGGCCACGCCGGGCCCGGCGATGCGACTGTCCCCGCCCGCGATGCGATTTCTCGACAACCTGCGCCGAGCCCTCTGGCAGGCCGGGCTGGCCGCGGGCATCCTGGGCCTCATCCTGGGGTTGATGCTGAGCCGGGTGCTCTCGGCGCCGCTGGCGCGGCTGACCGCGGCCGCGCGGGCGATCGCCTCCGGGGACCTCTCGCAACGGGTGCCGGAAAGCGGCCCCGAGGAGGTGGCCGAACTGGGGAGGGCGTTCAATCAGATGGCGGAGGCGCTGGCCCGGGCCGAGGAGCTACGCCGCAACCTGGTCGCCGACATCGCCCATGAGTTGCGCACGCCGCTCACCGTAATTCAGGGCAACCTGAGGGCCATTCTGGACGGCGTCTTCCCGCTGGAGGCCCAAGAGATCGCCACGATCTACGATGAGACGCGCCTCCTCTCCCGGCTGGTCAACGACCTGCGGGAGCTGGCGCAGGCGGAGGCCGGACAACTGAACCTGGAGCGACGTCCGGTGGATGCCGCCGAGCTGATCCAGGCGGCCGTGTCCAGCTTCGGCCCGGTCGCCTCCGATCGCGGCATCCACCTCGAGGCCGAGCTTCCTCCCGATCTCCCCCAGGCACACGCTGACCCGGATCGCATCAGCCAGGTCCTCCGCAATCTGGTCGCCAACGCGCTCCGGCACACGCCGAAGGGAGGACGGGTGACCATCGCCGCCGAGGTAGGGCCGACCGGTTTCATCACGATACGCGTACGAGACACGGGCAGCGGCATCGCTCCAGAGGATCTACCCTACGTCTTCGAGCGGTTCTGGCGGGCGGACCGCTCCCGGGCCAGGGATTCGGGAGGAGCCGGGCTGGGGTTGGCCATCGCCCGACACCTTGTGGAGGCACATGGCGGGGAAATCGGAGTGGAGAGCCAGGAGGGGCAGGGGACCACATTCTGGTTCACGCTCCCCACGGTCCAGGGAGCGTAGATTCCACGCTTACAATGGCCCCGCCGTCCGTGGGACAGGCGCCAGCCTTCCGCACCATCGCGGTGATAAGCTAAGGACATCCCTTTCGATGACAGGAGCTGAACGTGTCTGACGCCAGGAAACCCAGAAGGATCAGCCGCCGACTCTTCCTCTCCGGCGCGAGCACGCTCCTGCTGAGCGCATTGGTCGCATGCGGCCGCGACAAGACGCCAACTCCCACTGAGGTGGCCCGGGTACAGCCCACATGGACCCCCACACGTCCCAGCCCGACGCCCACCGCCACGGGGAGCCCCACGCCGACGGGAACCCCTACCATCACGCCCACGCCGACACGGGTCCGCCCAACGCCCACACCGACAGCGACGCCCTTCCCGCCGGGGCCTCCCACCAAGCTGGGGCTCTTCGTCACCCGAAACGATCCGGCCCTGTTCAGCCTGATCGAGACTCGCAACGTGGCGCTGGTGAAAACCCTGGAATTGGACGCCAACTTCGCCCGACAGATCAAGGAGATCTCACCGGACACGCGGATCGTGGGTCGCATCGACCTGCCGCAAATCGAGCTCAGCGCCATCGATCCCGGACATGAGGCCCGACGCTTCGTGGAACAGCTGCTGCCCATCGCCGGAGATCCCCAGCGCATGCGCTGGTTCGACGCGTGGGAGGCATACAACGAGCCCGTCCCGGCCGACAACGCCGCCATGCGGCGCCTGGCCGACTTCGAGGCGGAGAGAACCCGACTGCTGGCCGAGAGGGGCATCCGCTCCGTTATCGGGAACTTCGGCACCGGGCATCCGCCGCTGGAGTTCTGGCCCGATTTCCTACCCGCCGTGCAGGCGGCGAAGGAATACGACGGCTACCTGGGCCTGCACGAGTACTCGGCGCCGGTGATGTGGTTTGGCACGGGCAAGAATCAACTCAACCCGGCGGCCGACGAGGGGGACGAGGGCTGGCTGACGCTGCGATACAGGAAAGTCTATCGCCAATTCCTGATCCCCAACGGCTTGGTCGTCCCCTTGCTGATCACCGAGTGTGGGATCGACGGGATGGTGGGGGGACGCCCGGGCCCGCAGGGAAAGGGCTGGAAAGATTTCGTAGAATACTGGGCGGAGATCGGCATGGGAAGGGACGGGCCGGGGAACTACATCGAGCAGCTGGCCTGGTATGACGCCGAGCTTCAGAAGGACGAGTACGTCAAAGGGGCGGCCATCTTCGCGGCCGCCGCCTCGCCGGGATGGGAGAGCTACGAGATCCTCGGCGAGGCGGCGCAGATCCTGCGCCAGTATCTATCGGTACACCCTCCACGCGGATAGGCACGGAAAGAGGAGACACAACGACGTCGCCGCGCGAAGAACGCCTGCTGGACAAAGCCATCGGCATGGCCCTGGTGAATGTAGCGACGTTCACCTGGGCTACCAACATGACGCTGGGGCGATGGCTGGCGAACGACATCGGCCCCATCACCCTGGCAGCGCTCCGCTTCCTCCTGGCCTCCCTGCTCTTCGCGGCTCTCCTGAGCCGGCGGCCACCATCAGAGCGCCATCTCGGTCAGGACCGCTGGCTGCTGATCGGCATGGCCCTCAGCGGTGTGGCGATCTTCGGCCCTACCCTATACCTCGGGCTCCGCTTCACCACGACCGTGAATGCCACGTTGATCAACGGCCTGGGCCCCCTCATCACGGGATTGCTGTCCGGCCTCCTCATCCGGGAGGCGATGTCCAGACGCCAGGTCGCCGGGGCCATCGTCAGCCTGGCCGGCGTGGTCATCGTGATCTCGGGCAGCACCGGCACCCTCCGAAACCCCTGGCATGGAAATATCGGAGACCTCATCGTTCTGGGAGCGATCACCCTGTGGGGGCTCTATTCCGTCCTCGGGCGAAAAGTCATGCGTCATCGGTCGGCCCTTTCCGCCACAGCCCTGTCCACGATCCTCAGCCTCCCCGTCCTCCTGCCCGCCGCCCTATGGGAAGCCCAGGCATACCCTGTGCAATGGCGGGAGGAGATCATCCTGGCCATCATATATATCGGCATCGTCCCGGCGGTGATCGGCTTCCTCTCATGGAATGAGGGAGTGCGACGGCTGGGAGCCAGCGGGGCGATGGTGTTCTACAACACGCTGCCGCTCTACGGGGCTTTGCTGGGGCATGTCTTCCTGCAGGAGCCGATCACGCTGGCTCACTTTCTGGGGGGAGTGCTGATCATCGGAGGAGGGCTATGGGCGGCGAGAGGAGGCCAGAGGGAGGGATCCCCTCCGCCTCGACCGGATCCCAACGGGCGATAGAAGGGGATGCACCTCTCAAAGCCCATTGGTATCAAGTTAGGCGATACGGAAGCGTGGCCCCGTATCTCTGGGGTGGCTCGGAGGGGCGATGCCGCCCCTCCGAAGAAACCTATTTTCAAGCCCTCACCTGCCCCGTGGGGCCGGAGGCCGCCGGCCAAAACCCCAACTAGGCAGGTAAAAGGCGAGAAAAGGAGTTTTTCTGCGGAGGGGATGCCCCTCCGCACCTCCCCTTTCAGGTGCGACCGCCCGTGGAGGGAAAAAGCGACAGGCGGGGGCCTCGCTCATACTGTTAAGTTGATGCGAGTAGGGGTGCGCCTCTCAAAGCCTATCCGAACATCCCAGGAATAAGGGTTCACGACCCGGCATGAAAATTTGTTGTCCCCCGGTTGGCGCTATGCTATAATCGCAGTGAGCTGCACGTGCAAACAGGACACGTGGGGCCCTCTGCCAGAGGAGATCAATGGCGGTGATCACGATCTCACGACAATTGGGCAGTCTGGGGAACCAGGTCGCCCACGCGACGGCCCGGCGGCTTGGCTATCGCGTGGTATGGCGTGAGGTGATCAATCAAGCCGCGCGCCGGGCCGGGGCCCCAGAGGTAGCCCTGGCCACCATCGACGACCTGGGACTGCTGGGGCTACGACCATCCACCAAGGCGCGCCGGGCCTATCACCAGGCGGTACGCCAGATCATGGAGGAACTGGCCGCCGAGGGGAACGTGGTCATCGTCGGCCGGGCCGGACAGGTGATCCTACGCGGCCGTCCGGATGTGCTGCATGTGAAGGTGATCGCTCCAACGCAGCTCCGCGCCCAACGGATCGCGGACAAGCAGGGGATCTCCCTAGAGGCGGCCTGCGCTCAGATCGAGGCCAGCGACCGCACCCGGAGGAATTACCTGCGCCGATATTACCACGTCCGGTGGGACGACCCGGAGCTGTACGATCTGGTCATCAATACGGATCGGATCTCCCCCGAGATCGCGGCGGAGCTCATTGAGATGGCGGTATCCCGTTGCCTGTCGGCCCTGCCCTCATCCACCCCATCATCTTCAGGAGATCGACCTTGAGCAAGTCTCAGCAGAGCAAGCCGAGATTTGCCCACCCGGCGGAGGAGGCCTTCGCCCGAATCCTCGACTACTATGGGATCCGGTGGGAGTACGAGCCCCGAACCTTCCCACTGGAGTGGGACGAGCAGGGAAACGTCATAGAAGCCTTCTCGCCCGACTTCTACCTCCCCGAGCAGGACCTCTACATCGAGCTGACCACGCTGCGCCCCCAATTGGCTACGCGCAAGAATCGCAAGCTGCGCCGGATGAAGGAGCTCTACCCGGAGGTGAACATCAAACTGTTCAAGCGGCGAGAGCTGCGCGATCTGATGGTCAAGTACGGGCTGGACCACGAGGCCGCTAAGATAGCGGGGACCAAAGCACAACAGAGGGAGACGTGAACGGATATCCACCGGAAGCTTATGAGGAGCTGGCGGAAAGCATTCGTGAGGTATTGATTCCCGCCGAGGAGATCGAGAGGAGGGTGCGGGAGATCGGGCAGGCGATCTCTCGCGACTACGCGGGCCGTAATCCGCTCCTGGTGGGCGTGCTGAAGGGTGTGCTGTTCTTCATGGCCGACCTGCTGCGAGCCATCACTGTCCCGGTGGAAGTCGATTTCATGGCCGTCTCCAGCTACACGCCGGAGTCCCGGGATCAAGGGCTGGTGCGTCTGGTGAAAGACCTGGAGACCCCCATCGCGGGCCGTCATGTCCTGTTCGTGGAGGACGTCATCGACACCGGGTTAACCCTGAACTACCTGTTACGCAACCTGAGGGCGCGCAACCCCGCCAGCCTGGAGGTCTGCGTCCTGTTCAATAAGCCGGAGCATCGGCTGATCGACATCCCGTTGAAATACAAAGGGTTCGATCTGCCGGACCGCTTCGTCGTCGGATATGGACTGGATCACCGGGAGCGGTACCGGAATCTCCCCTTCGTGGGATTGCTGAAGCCGGACGTGCTCCAGAACAACGCCGGCTGAGCCATCGAAGGGAGGCCTGTAACGCGAAAAAGGCGCCTCCGTGGAGGCGCCTTTCCGACAAAAGCAGGGGCCCCAAGTAACCTTCCAGCTCCTCGCCTTTTCGGTATCCTCCCCTCATCGCCCAGAGGGCTCTGAAGGTCGGTACCTACTGTCCCCTCGGCTCCACTTCACCGCTGTCGCCAATCGGTGTCCCTCCGAAGAGATCACACCTCTTGACCCTCGATGAAGCTTCATCGCCTCGGGTGACTCAGCCGCCGCTGCGCCCGCTCCTGCCGAGTGATTGCTCACCCTAACAAGAGCTCATTACGACAACGGTGGCTTCTACGACGAGGTGCCTTCCAATTCCTTGGGGCTCCCTCACCCTTTGAGAACTCCCCTCTTTCGAGGTTTGTCCTCTCCAGGCAATGGCTAATATAACCCAAAAATATCCCGTTGTCAATACCCAAATTCCCAAATCGCCGAAATTTTAAGCAACGATGACTTGACCCTATCCCAGGACCCTCTCGCCTCAAAGCATGTCTGAAAAATTATCGGTCAGATGTCTGAGAGGTTTCCTCAGAGCGTGTCTGAAAATTTACCGGCAAGATGTTCTGAGGGGTCTCCCTCAACGACCAGCTCCACAGGGGAAGGTGTGGAGGGAGCCTCCCCTCCACGGAAATCCCGCTTTTCCGGCCTGTACCCGCCGTTCTCGGCCCTTTCCGCAGGAATCCGGGCCGAGAACGGGCAGGTCGAGGGCAAAAGAAGGGCTTTTTCCGGAGGGGCGGAGCCCCTCCGGGCCTTCCCACGGCAGAAGCAGCGACATCTCTCAGACACACTCTCAGACACCATCTCCTCAAAGGAAATATGGAGGGAACCTCCCATAGCAAAAGTAATGACATTTCCCAAACACGCTCTCGGAGGGATCCCTTCAGATGCAAAAGGGATGTAACGAAGAGGTTCAGGAGAAGGATTCTCATCTCCTGGATCGGGGGAATGTTCATATCTCTCCACAGGTGATAACCAAAAGAAAATAGTATTTAGTAGTAGGGTGTGATCTCAGATGTGGAGAAGTGGTACTTTTTTCCTATCTCTAGGTGCCCCCGTAAGGCAACCCGCTACATCTAGGGGGTGTTTTCCTCATATCCCCTCCCTCCCTTTGGGATATCTCGTTGAGAGCCTGTGTACAGGTGTGTATAACCCGTGAGGAGGGGAATCTGGTATTTGGAAGCTGGAATACATATATCTGGGAAGGCGCCTGGCCTCACCTACGATATCTAGGGCTCTCGCCCTCTGCGCCCGCTCAGTTAAACATAACATCGCATATCGGGATAACCAAAAAATCCTATATCAATCCTCCTTTCTTCCCCATAGTTTTCCCCAGGTCTTGTTCGGGATATTGGGAATCCCTTCTACAGCTCCTCGGACAGCAGGCGGGCCATCAGGATGGTGTGGGCGCTCCACTCGATGCGCTCCAATATGTCGAACGCGTCGTTCAGATCGCGTCCTAAGGTGACGATGCCGTGCCATGCGAGGATGAAGGCCAGTCCGTGCTGGGAGAGCTCATCCCTGCGCTCGGCCACGGCCTCCACCGTTCGGATGGCCAGCTCCTGGGAGTGGGCCGGGATGGGAGGGATGACCGGCACTTCTCCGAACTTCTCCGTATAACCGCTGGTGGGAGCGATGGGACGCCCTGTGGCGGCGAACACGTTGATGTACCTGGGGTGGGCGTGAATGATCCCGTTCACCTCCGGGAACTCGTCATAGATGGCCAGATGCAGGGCGCTCTCCCGGGAGAGCGCCCCATCGCCGGCGATGATATGATGTTGCTCGTCCAGGACCATCACCTGTTCCGGACGCAGGTTCCATTGGTGCCTGCTGCCCGCGTATCGGGGACTCATGTAGATCAGGCCATCGACCCGATGGCTGACGTTCCCCCCGGCCGAGTTCGTCAGAAATCGCTGATACATCAGGCGCCCGATCTCTACCACTTGCTGGCGGGGATCCGCGGACATATGCCTGCCTTGCCTCCTGTTGCTGCCTATGACATCTCGCGTTGGGAAGGGCTTCTCACATGCGCCCGTATTTGGCGAACACCTCTTCCACCGGTACGCCGGCAGCCAGCTCCCGGCGGGTGTTTTCCTCCTTCTCCTCCAACTCCTCGACCTTTAGCAGCACCTCGTAGGCGATCTCCTGTGGGATCACCATGACGCCGTCCGCGTCTCCGACGATCCAGTCGCCTGGATTCACGCGAACCGACTGGGTCAGCGTGCCGGTCATGTAGATGGGAGTCATGAAGTCCTCCGCCCTCCAGCGCTTGGCTGACTCGATCGGGGATGTGTAGCGGACGAACACCGGCCAGTCGGGAATGCGCAACAGCCCCGCCAGATCACGGATGCCTCCGTCGATGACGACGCCCGTTGCCCCGTGTTGTCGGGCGGTGTAGCTCATCATCTCTCCCCAGTGACCCGTTTGGTCCTCTTTTTCCGCGTTGACGACGACGACGCATCCGGGGAACATGGCCTTGAACATGCCCCAATTGGCGAACTTCTCCGATTGGGGCAGCTCATCCCCCGTGCGGGGCTCTCGGGTTCCTCGCACAGTGAAGGCCGGGCCCGCCACGCGCATCTCATACGTCAGGGGTTTGATGCCCAGGGATAGGCACTGATTGGGCAACCCCATCCTGTCCAGGGTGTCGTAGATGGAGGCCGAGGCACACTTACGGTACCGCTCTGCCATCTCCGCTACGGAAATCGGGTACTCCATGGCGGTATCCTCCCTTCGCAAACGAAATGTAACGGAATGTGGTGATCGCCGCGGGGTGTAGCTTATCCCATTTGCGAATTTATGTCCAGCCTTCTTCCAGAATGGCGGCCTGATTCTGCCATTCCCACATCCGATAGTAGAGCCCCCTCGCCTTCAGCAGATCGGAGTGACGGCCTCTCTCCACGATCCTCCCGGCTTGCAGCACCAGGATCTCGTCCATGGTCCTCGCGTCCGCCAGCCGATGGGTGATCATGAGCGTCGTGCGCCCCTCCATCAGCGCGTGAACGGCTTCGAGCACTCGCCGTGCCGTCAGAACGTCCAGGTTTGCCGTCGCCTCGTCCAGGATCAGGATGGGCGCGTCCTTCAGCAACGCCCGGGTGATGGCCAGCCGTTGGCGCTCGCCGCCGCTGAGGCGTACCCCCTGCTCTCCGATCCATGTCTCGTAGCCTTGGGGCAGCGACTGGATGAACTCGTGGATCTGAGCCTGCCGGGCCGCCTGGATGATCGCCTCCTCGTCGGCGTCCGGACGGGCGATGAGGAGGTTCTCCCGGATGGTGGCGTTGAACAGGTGGGTGTGTTGGGAGACGACGGCGATCATCCGTCGCACATCCTCCTGCCGATACGCTCGCAGATCCCTGCCGTCCAGAAGGATCCGACCATCCCGGTAGTCCCAAAAGCGCAGCAGCAGGTGGACCAGGGTGGACTTCCCCGCCCCGCTGGGGCCCACGATGGCCAGCCGCTTGCCCCGCGGCAGGGCGAAGCTGATATCGTCCAGGGCTGGCGGGTCGCCCGGGCGGTAGCGGAAGCTCAGATGTTCCACGACCAGGTCCGGCTCCCGTGGCGGGGGCGCGGGCGAGGGCGGATCCGACACGGCCGGGTGGGCGTCTACGATGTCGAACAGCCGCCGGGCCGCCTCCAGGCTGGACTCCAGGTGCTGGGCCGCCTGGGATAACGGCGTGATGGCCTCAAAGCTGGCCAGGGCCGCCAGGATGAGCGCTCCCAGATACACGCCGTTGATGTGCCCCTCGCGGATCAGCGGGATGGCCACGAGCAGGATCCCCCACATGCCCACGTGGGCCAGCAGCCCTCCCAGGGCGCTTTGCAACCCCTCGGCCCATGCCAGGCGTCTTTGCGCCTTTGCAAGCCTCTCATCCGTGGAGCGTATGGACTCCAGATGATCCTGGGCCCGGTCGAATGCCAGCAGGTCCGCCATGCCCTGAATGCCATCGACGAGGGCTGCGTGCAGCTCCGCTCGTACGATCACCGTCTCCTGCCCCGGGCGCCGGCTGAGGATCCGGATCAGCAGCGGGACGCCGATCCCGGCAACGAGGAAGGCGATCGCCAACATCGCGGCCAGGGCGGGATGGTATCGGTACAGGAAGGCCGTCATGGTGAGGAGCGTCAGGAGGGCCACCGCCGGCGGGGCGATCACGCGTATGTAGAAGTGCTGCAGGGATTCGATATCCCCGACGATCCGGCTCAATAGGTCTCCGCTTCGATGCTCCATGAGTCTGGCCGGGGCCATGGGCTCCAGGGCCTCGTAGAACCAGACGCGCAGGCGCGCCAGCAGGCGAAAGGTCGTCTGATGGGAGACATAGCGCTCCAGATAGCGGAACACGCCGCGGGCGATCCCAAAGAATCGAACGCCGACGATCGCCACCTGGAGGTCGGCGATGGAGGGGTGGAGCGCGGCGCGAGCGATGATGTAGGCTGACGTCGCCATGAGCCCGATGCTGCTGCCCACGGTGGCAAATCCCAACAGGGCGGAGAGGGCGATCCACCCTTTGAAGGGGGTGATCAGTTTGAGCAATCGCCAGCCGGTTCCCCTCATGTCGCCCTCCCCGCCATGTGAGCCGTAACCAGGCGTCGGTAGAGCCCCTCCCTCTGAAGAAGGGCCTCGTGGGAGCCGGATTCCACCACCCGGCCGCCCCGGAGGACGACGATGTGGTCGGCGGTGTAGATGGTGTTGAGTCGGTGGGAGATGATGAGCACCGTCCGCCCCCTGGTGAGGCGCTCCATGGCATCCTGGATCAGAGCCTCCTGCTCCGGATCCAGATGGGCGCTGGCCTCATCCAGGATCAGGAAGGGGGCATCCTTCAGGAACGCCCGGGCCAGCGCGATCCTCTGAGCCTGTCCCCCGCTCAGCCGGGCCCCCCGTTCTCCAACGAGGGTCTCATATCCTCGCGGCAGGGCTTGGATGAATTCATGCGCGTGCGCCAGTCGAGCGGCCTGGATCACCTCCTCCATGCTGGCGTGGGGGCAACCCAACCGAATGTTCGCCGCGATGGTCTCATGAAACAGGTATGGGTGCTGGGGCACCCAGGCGACCCATCGACGCCAGTCCGTGATAGAGAGATCGGCGAGGGGGACCCCATCCACGGTGATGCACCCGCGGCTCGGCTCGATGAACCTCAGGAGAAGATAGGCCACCGTGGTCTTGCCGGAGCCGCTGGGGCCGACCAGGGCCACCCTTTTCCCATGGGGGATGTGAAAGGAAACCCCCTCCAGAGCCGGAGCTCTCTCCTCCTCATAGGCGCAGTGGACGTCCTCGAAGCGGATGTGGAAGCGATGCGGGGTCCGCCGCGATCGGATGGCCGGCGGAGCGGTGACGCGAGGGCGGGTCTCCAGGATCTCGAAGATCCGGGCGGCCGCCGTCACGCCGTCCACGGCGGCGTGGAAGCGTGTGCCCAACATGCGGAGCGGGATATAGAACTCCGGCGCCAGGAGTAGGACGAAGAAGGCCCGCTCGAAGTCCATGCGGCCGTACAGAAGCCTCAGCCCGATCTCCACGGCGACCACGGCCGTGCTGAGGGTGGCCACCAGCTCCAGCACCAACGCGGAGAGGAAGGCCACCTTCAGCACGCCCATCGTCGTCTCTCGGAAGCGATCGGTCACCGCTGCGATCACTCGCGCCTGTGCCCGGCTTTGCCCTAGCAGCTTCAGCGTGGTCAACCCCTGCAGTACGTCGAGGAAATGGGCGCTCAGGCGGCTCAGGGTCTCCCACTGCCGTTTGCTCAGGGCGTCGGCCAGGCTCCCGATCAGGACCATGAAGATGGGGATCAGGGGGGCGGTGAGCAGGAGGACCAGTCCGGAGATCGCATCCCGTGGGAGGACGAAGGACAGGTAGGTGAGGGGCACCAGGACGGCCAGCGCCAGCTGGGGCAGGTATTGGCGGAAGTAGGCCTCCAGCGCCTCGATCCCTTCCATCGCTGCGTTGCTCAGCTCACCGGTTCGTTCCCCACTCACGTAGATCGGGCCCAGGGCGATGATGTGGGCGAACAGGCGGGTTCGGAGGGCGGACTTCACCCGGGCGGCCGCCAGGTAGCCGCTGGCCTCGCTCCCCCACACGGCCAGGGCGCGCCCGGCTATAATGACGAGCAGCAGGGCCAGATAAGGGGAGACCTCTGCCAGGGCGGCCTCCTTCAGGAAGACGCGATCGACGATGCGGCTGAGATAGCGGGCCTGCAGGACGGTGAGAATGCCCGCGAGGAACCCCGCTCCGATCGTGAGCGCCAGATACCATCGAACGGCTCGGGCCTCGCGCAGCAGACGTGGATCCAGCTTCATGCAAGGGGCCTCGCTTCGGCTGTCAAGGGGACGCCTTCAGAGTGTGCGGGAGGGCCGGCCCGTCCACGCTTGGACAAGGCCAGCCCTCTTACGCGAAGGTGTCTCATCGGGCGGATCACGGCGCAGGAGCCGCCGAGAGCCCGATTGCGCCACGGAAGAGCTCTAATATTCCAGATGCTGCTCACGGGTGATCCGGCCTCGGAACACCCAGTAGGTCCACCCCTGGTAGATCAGCACGATGGGCACGAGGGTCAAAGCGATGATGGTCATCACTTTCAGCGTGTAGGGGCTGGACGAGGCATTGTAGATGGTCAGGCTCCAGTCAGGATTCAGGCTGGAGACCATGACGCGCGGGTAGAGCCCTCGGAAGATCGTGGTCATGGACAGGATGATCGTCAGCGTGGTCATGACAAAGGCCCAGCCATGACGACCTCTTCGGACGAGAGGGTAGACCGCTATGAGGGTGACCACGCTGCCCACCGCGCTGATGCCCGGATTCACGCCCAGCCGGATGAAAATGTCCGTCGCAAAGTATCCCGCGATCCCGAAGAGTAGAACGATGGCCATACAGGGGATGCTGAGCCTCAAGGCGATGGCGTGTGCCCGTTCCGAGATCTCTTCGTCGGCCTTCAGGGCCAGGAAAAGGGCTCCATGCAGCGTGAAGACGGCGAGGGAGGACAGCCCGCCCAGCAGCGCGTACGGGTTGAGCAGGTTCCAGAAACCGCCGACGTAGTTCATGTCGGCGTCAATGGGCACCCCGCGAACCAGGTTCCCGAAGGCCACCCCCCACAGCAGCGCGGGCACGAGGCTTCCGATGAAGATCATCCTGTCCCACAGGCTCCTCCAGCGGGGGTCCTTATCCTTGCTCCGAAACTCAAAGGCCACCCCGCGCACGATCAGGGCGAGCAGCATGAGCACCAGGGCCAGGTAGAACCCGCTGAACAGGGTCGCATACCAGTGGGGAAAAGCCGCGAACATCGCCCCGCCGGCGGTGATCAGCCAGACCTCGTTCCCATCCCAGAAGGGGCCGATGGTGTTGATGATGATGCGACGGTCGTCGTCGCTCTTGCCCAAAAGGGGCAGCAGGATGCCCACGCCGTAGTCGAACCCCTCCAGGACGAAGAAGCCGGTAAACAGAACGCCTATTAGAAGGAACCATACGGTGTTCAGGTCCATGGTATGCCTCCCGGTGCCTTGCTATGCCTGTGCCATGACCAGGATCGCCTCGTCTTCGGCCTCGCCCCGAGCGTATTTCGAGAGGAGGTACACATCGGCGACCATCAGCGCCCCGTAGAGAAGCGTGTAGGCGATCGTTGAGAACAGGACCATGCCGCCGGATACGGTGGGCGAGACCGCTTCGGCCGTCTTTTGCAGGCCGAAGACGATCCATGGCTGCCGTCCCAGCTCGGTCAACAGCCATCCGGTGCTGTTCGCGAGGTACGGCAGGGCGATGGCCCACATCAGCATTTGCAGATAGCGGGGCTGGGTCGTGAACCGATCATTGGCCAAGAGGTATACGCCATATAGGGCCAGGAGGGCCATCAGGAAGCCCGCCCCCACCATGATCCGGAAGGACCAGTAGGTGATCGCGATGGGAGGCGCGTAGTTCCCCGGCCCGTATTTCTGCTCGTACTCTGCCTGAAGGTTCTTGATCCCTTTGACCTCCCCGTCCAGGCGGTTATAGGCCAGCAGGCTCAGCAGGCGGGGAATCCGGATGGCGAACACATCTCGTTGCTCGGCCTCGTTGCCGATGGTCAGCAGGGAGAAGGAGGCGGGGTTCTCGCTTTCCCACAGCGCCTCGGCGGCGGCCATCTTCATGGGCTGGGCCTGGACCATGTGCTGGGCCTGGCTGTGGCCGAGGAAGATCACGAGAACCGTTCCCACGGCCCCGTAGATCACAGCGATCTGGAAGGATCGACGGAACACCTCCCAATCCGTCTCCCTTCGCCTCAGCAGGTGGTAGGCGCTGATGCCCAGCACAAAGAAGGCACCCGTGGTCATCCCGCTGAAGAACACGTGGGGGAACTGCACCCAGACGTGCGGATTGGTGACCAGGGCGAGGAAATCGGTCATCTCCGCCCGGCCGTTTCGGATCACGTAGCCCACGGGCTCCTGCATAAAGGAGTTGGCGATCAGGATCCAGAGGGCCGACAGGTTCGAGCCGATGGCGACCAGCCAGATCGTCGCCGCGTGCAGCTTCTTGGAGAGCTTATCCCACCCGAAGGCCCAGATGCCCAGGAAGGTGGACTCGAGGAAAAAGGCCAGGAGGGCCTCGATGGCGAGGGGTGCGCCGAAGATATCGCCCACGAAGCGGGAGTATTCGGACCAGTTCATCCCGAACTGGAATTCCTGCAGGATGCCCGTGACGACGCCCATGGCGAAGTTGATCAGGAACAGCTTCCCCCAGAAGACGGTCATGCGCTTGTACGTCTCATCGCCGGTCCGAACGTACAGCGTCTCCATGATCGCGATGAGGATCGAGAGGCCCAGCGTGAGAGGCACGAAGAAGAAGTGGTAGACGGTGGTGATGGCGAATTGCCATCGGGCGATGAGCAGTGCGTTCATGGGCAGACTCCTTTCTGCAATCGCTCAGTGGTACCTCTTTGTGAATCACTGCAAGGATCGCATGAAGCCCGGCGGAGAGGATACATCGTCGAGCTTGTGGGCGGAGATGAGGTTTTGTAAAGGAGTGGAACACACATCCGTAGGGATAAGGGCATGCCTGAAGATTATCGGCGAGATGATCGAGGGCGTCCCTCAGCGTGGAAGGCACTGCCTTCCGCTATCCACACCAAATGGATCGCGCCTGATGCGACGCGATCCGGTGAGGCTGATCTGATGTGTAAAGTATCACGAAAAGCTTTTTAATTATACTACATTTCTGATCGATACGAAAAAACGGAGGTCGCTCTGGGCGTGTATTTCGCCTGCTCTTCCGGCGATCGCTGATAATGTTCCTGGAGGCTACGCACGCTTAGCTCACGCTCTCGCAGCGCCCGAATCCCCTGAACCGCGGCGGCCGCCGCGGAGAGGGTCGTCAGGAGGGGGACGCCGTGTCTCACCGCCGCCTGGCGGATGGCCATTCCATCGCCGTGGGCTTCCCGTCCCAGCGGCGTGTTCAGGATGAGGTCCACTTCGCCGCGCTTGATGTAATCCACCACATGGGGAGATCCCTCGCTGACCTTGTTGACGGCCTGCACCGGGAGCCCTGCCTTGGCCAGGAACGCCGCCGTCCCTCGGGTCGCCAGAAGGCGGAATCCCAAACGGTACAGATCCCGGGCGATCTTCAGGGCACTTCCCTTGTCGTAGTCGTTGACCGAGAGCAGGGCGGTCCCTTGCAGGGGCAGGGAGTCCCCGGCGCCCATCTCCGCCTTGGCGAAGGCGTGGCCGAACCGGGCGGCGTGTCCCATCACCTCCCCGGTGGAGCGCATCTCCGGCCCCAGCAGCGCGTCCGCCCCGGGGAGCTTCTTGAAGGGCAGCACGGCCTCTTTCACAAAGAAGCCGTAGATCTGGGGCTCATCGGTGAAGCCCAGCTCCTCTAGCGTCTTCCCGGCCATCACCTGGGCTGCGATCCGGGCCAGCGGCACGCCTGTCGCCTTGGACACGAAGGGGACCGTGCGCGATGCGCGGGGGTTCACCTCCAGCACGTAGACGATGTCATCCTTGATGGCGAACTGCACGTTCATCAGCCCGCGCACCCCCAGCGACAATCCCAGCCGTTCCACGTACTCGTAGATCGTGTTCAGATGGAAGTAGCTGATCTTGTACGGAGGCAGCACGCAGGCGGAGTCGCCGGAGTGGACGCCCGCCTCCTCGATGTGCTGCATCACGCCGCCGATGACCACCCGCTCGCCATCGCAGACGGCGTCCACATCGATCTCGTAGGCGTCCTCCACGTATTGGTCGATCAGGATGGGGTGTCCCTCCGCCGCGGCCACGGCCTCGCTCACATAGCGCTCCAGGGCTTCCTCGTCGTAGCAGATGGCCATGGCGCGGCCGCCCAACACGTAGGAGGGGCGTACCAGCACCGGGTAGCCGATCTGGCGGGCGATACGCTTGGCCTCCGCCAGGTCTCTGGCGATGCCGTTCGCCGGCTGAGGGATGTCCAGCTTCGCCAGTAGCGCCCCGAAGCGCCCCCGGTCCTCGGCCAGGTCGATGGCGTCAGGGCTGGTCCCCCAGATGGGCACGCCCGCGGCCTGCAATCGGTTGGCTAGGTTGAGCGGCGTCTGCCCGCCGAACTGGACGATCACGCCCTGGGGCTGCTCCTCCTCCACGATGTTGAGCACATCCTCGAAGGTCAGCGGCTCGAAATAGAGGCGATCGGAGGTGTCGTAGTCGGTGCTCACCGTCTCCGGATTGCAGTTGACCATGATCGTCTCATATCCCAGATCGTGGAGCGCCCAGCAGGCGTGCACGCAGCAGTAGTCGAACTCGATCCCCTGCCCGATGCGATTGGGTCCGCCCCCTAGGATCATCACCTTGGGCCGATCGGTGGGCCCGGCCTCGTCCTGCGTCTCGTAAGTGCTGTACAGGTAGGGGGTGAATGCCTCGAACTCGGCCGCGCAGGTGTCTACCCGCAGGTAGGTGGGGATGATGCCCAGCGCCTTGCGGCGTTCCCGGACCTTCAGCCCTCGCTCGTGTGAGTCCGGCGCCGGCTCGCCCCATTGCAGCAGGTCGCCGATCTGCTCATCGCTGAAGCCCCATCGCTTGGCTTTCCGCAGGATATCGGCCGGCAGGGACTCCAGGGTGTACGAGGACAGCTCCCGTTCCAGCGCGATGATCTGCTCCATCTGGGCCACGAACCAGGGGTCGAAGCCGGTGAGGCGGCTGGTCTCCTCCAGGGACCACCCCGCCATCAGCGCGTCGTGCAGTGCGAACAGGCGATCGCGGGTGGGGATCTTGAGGAGGTCCCGTATCCGTTGCGGATCATCGGCATCGCCGGACGCCTCAGGCTGCAACGGGTCCTCAGCCAGCCCGCCGAACCCCTTCCGCCCGATCTCCAGTGAGCGGAACCCCTTCTGCAGCGCCTCCTTGAACGTGCGGCCGATGGCCATCACCTCGCCCACGGACTTCATCTGCGGCCCCAGGACGGGGTCGACGCCGGGGAATTTCTCGAAGGCCCACCGGGGGATCTTGACCACCACGTAGTCGATGCTGGGCTCAAAGGCGGCCACCGTCACCCGGGTGATGTCGTTCTTGATCTCGTCGAGGGTGTAGCCGACAGCCAGCAGGGCCGCGATCTTGGCAATGGGGAAGCCGGTCGCCTTGGAGGCCAGCGCGGAGGATCGAGAGACGCGCGGGTTCATCTCGATGACCACGACGCGGCCGTCCTCCGGGTTGACGGCGAACTGGACGTTGGAGCCGCCCGTCTCCACCCCCACGGCGCTCATCACCGCGCGGGCCTGGTCTCGCAGGCGCTGATACTCCTTGTCTGTGAGCGTCTGCGCGGGCGCCACCGTGATGGAGTCCCCGGTGTGTACGCCCATCGGGTCCAGGTTCTCGATGGAGCAGACGACCACGAAGTTATCGTTCCGGTCCCGCATCACCTCCAGCTCGAATTCCTTCCAGCCCAGGACCGACTCCTCGACGAGGACGGAATGCACGGGGCTCTCGCGCAGGCCGAAGCTCACCTTCTCCGCGAAGTCGTCCGGGCCGAAGGCCACGGCTCCGCCTGAACCTCCCAGGGTAAACGATGGGCGGATCAGCACCGGATAGCGGCCGATCTCCTGGACGATGGCCTGGGCCTCCTCCATGGAATGGGCGAGGCCGCTGCGCGGCACGTCCAGCCCGGCCTTGAGCATCGCCTCCTTGAACAGGAGGCGGTCCTCGGCCAGCTTCATCGCCTGGAGCGACGCGCCGATGAGCTGGACGCCGTATCGATCCAGCACGCCGCTCTCCGCCAGCTCGACGCCCAGGTTCAACCCCGTCTGCCCGCCGACTGTGGGGAGCAGCGCGTCCGGTCGCTCCCGGTCGATGATCTTCTCCAGGATCTCGGCCGTCAGGGGCTCCACGTAGGTGGCGTCGGCCAGCTCCGGGTCCGTCATGATGGTAGCCGGGTTGGAGTTCACCAGCACCACCCGATAGCCCTCCCGCTTCAGCGCCTTGACGGCCTGCGTTCCAGAGTAGTCGAACTCACACGCCTGGCCGATAACGATCGGCCCGGATCCGATCACCAGGATCGAGTGAATGTCCGTTCGCTTTGGCATTTGTCAGCCCTTTATCCCTTTACCGTTGAGCGTAGGAAAGTATCTGAAAACTCATCAGCAGGGTATCTGAGGGGGCTCCCTCAACGACCAGCTCCGTGGGGGAAATCTCTCTCCGAAGGGGCGAACCCCCTCCATCCCCCCATGGGTGGGAGCAACAGGATCTCTCAGGTACGCTCGAAGGCTATCCACTGTGAGGTGAATTGCCAGGTTTTGCGAGCGAAAGCTTGGCCTCTTCACCGGTTGCTTCGTTTACGATGACCAATAAACCCTCTGTCTCCCTACCCAATTGCTCGTTGGCATTGAGCAACTCGATGCCGTAGACCGTACCATCAGGAGCGATGTCTATGACTAGCTCGTCGCTGACACGGATGGATTCTACCTCTCTGCGGGATGTTCGCGAAAGCGAATGTACGCTATGTTATAGCGTGGATCATATGTAAATCTCATCGATGGATCGGCTCGCTCACGAGACCTCCGTATAAAGACCAACCACATCCCGCAGCATGGCCGCCGCGGTAGGCATCGGGCCGCGCTCGTCCACTTTCGCGAACTGCACGCCCATGATGTCCGTGTGCCAGAGGATTCCCATCTCCCAGCCGGATACGGAGGCCAATGGATGATCCAGCGGCAGCGCGGCCGGGTGTACCGAGAACCGATATTCATCGTTACGACGGTGGGCCACGGCGATCAGCTTGATGGTCTGTCCCCGGGCCCGGGCCGCCGCCATGTCCTCCACCGTGATGTGCTGGATGCCCAGCACGTCGACGTCCTCCAGCGTGGCGGGGACGCCCAGGACCGCGTTGGCGATGATCACCAGCTTGTTGGCCGTATCCCAGCCTCGGATGTCCAGGGAGGGGTCCGCCTCCGCCACCCCCTCCACCTGGGCCTCCCGCAGGGCGTCCTCAAAGCTGCGCCCCACCTCCATGGAGCTGAGGATATAGTTGGTGGTCGAGTTCAGGATGCCCTCGATCCGGTGGATATCGCAGGCCACCCAGTCCCGCTGTCCCATGTTGATCACCGGAAGCGAGCCGCATACCGTGGCGGAGAAGCGCAGGGACACCCCCTGGCGTCGTGCCTCCTCGGCCAGCTCCTGATAGGCCAGCACCAGTGGCGCTTTGTTCGCCAGTACCACGGACATGCGACGCTTCAGAGCGATACGCGCGCAGTCCAGCCCCGGCTGGCCAGTGCGCAGGTTCACCGGCGATGCATCCAGGATCACGTCCGCGTCCACCTGGCGCACCATCTCCACGGCTGGCATGCCACGGTGCCCCAGCCGGGGATACTGCCCGACCCCGCGCCCCGCCCTCTTATGGCGCAAGAGGTTCGCGTGATCGATGCGTCCGGCGCCGAGGACGGCGCCGCTGCTGTCCGCCACGCCGACCAGCGCCAGCTCCAAGCCATAGCGATCCCGCAGCGTCTTGCGCTTGAGGGTCATCAGCTCCAGGAACGACCGGCCTACGTGACCCAGGCCGACCAAGGCGACGCGAACAGTGTGGGTCATTTTCGCATCAACTCCACGAACTGGCCGAACAAGTAGTCGGCATCGTGAGGCCCGGGGCTGGCCTCGGGATGATACTGCACAGAGAAAACGGGACGATCGTTGAGGCGCATTCCCTCGACCGTCCCGTCGTTGAGGTTCCAGTGGGTGATGGTGACCTGGGATGGTGGCAGGCTTTCCGGGTCCACCGCGTAGTTGTGGTTCTGCGCTGTGATCTGGACAACCCCTGTGGCCTCATCCCGCACGGGCTGATTGCCGCCGTGATGGCCGAACTTGAGCTTGTACGTGCGTCCTCCCAGCGCTCGTCCTAGGATCTGGTGTCCCAGACAGATGCCGAACATCGGCAGCCCCTCCTCCAGGAGCCGGGCGACGGCGGCGGCCGCGTAGGGGACGCCGGCGGGGTCGCCAGGCCCGTTGGAGAGGAAGACCCCGTCGGGGGAGAGCGCCAGCACGTCCTCGGCCGGGGTGTCGGCCGGGACCACGGTGACCCGGCAGCCGTGGTCTACCAGGCGGCGCAGGATGTTCCACTTGACGCCGAAGTCATATGCGACGACGTGGAAGGGATGGATCTCGCTGGGCTGGAAGCCGTGCGGCTGAAACTGGCGGATGCCGCCCTCCGTCCAGTGATAGGGCTCCGCGCAGGTGACCTCCTGCACCACATCGCGGCCCTCCAGCCCCTCCCAGGCTCGCGCCATGGCGATCAGCTCATCGGCGGGGACATCCTCGGTCGTCAGTGCCGCCTTCATGGCCCCCTGCTCCCGGATGTGTCGCGTGAGCGCGCGCGTGTCCACCTCGCTCAGGCCCGGGATCCCGTGGCGGGCCAGGTAATCGGGGAGCGATTCCACCGCCCGCCAGTTGGAGACCAGCGGGCTGACCTCGCGTACGATGAAGGCCTGCACCTGGGGCCGGGCGCTCTCCACGTCCTCCGGGTTCACGCCGACGTTGCCGACATGGGCTACGGTCATGGCGACCATCTGGCCGCGATACGAGGGGTCGGTGATGACCTCCTGGTACCCGGTCATCGAGGTGTTGAACACCACCTCGCCCACGACCGTGGCCCTGGCCCCGAACCCCTCGCCGTAGAATAGCGTGCCGTCTTCTAAAGCCAGTAACCCTTTCATTGCGTGTCCTTACGGATCGTACCGTTCTCCTTGTTCGCTCTTGTGCCGCGCCTGCGCGCGGGATGGATCGGGCGACCTCCGGACATGCTCCGGGGACGCGGCATGCGATGGGCCTGCGTCCCTCGGCCGCCAATACTCTCCAGGTTACATTCTACATGAGAACGCTCTCTTTCTGAAATCCTCGCGCTCGCCGATCCTCAGCCGGACTGCCATCGATTGCTCTGTTCATCTCCCCCACGGAAAACTTCGCTTTTCCGGCCTGCACCTGCCTTTCTCGGCCCTTTCCGAAGGACCCAGGCCGAGGCTGGGCAGGTCGAAGGCGGGAGAAAGGCTTTTTCCGGAGGGCCTCCCCACAGCAGAAGCAACGACATTTCTCAGACACACTCTGAGAACGGGCGCGTCTCATTTCCTCATCGCCGTGGCGAGGTTGCGTCGCCAGGCGACGGGGACCGCGCTGCTCAGGAAGTGATCCCAGCGAAAGGATCCCTCCGGTGTGGGGATCGCCTCCTTCAGATTGACGATCACGGCGATCTCATCGCAGCGATGGAATTTCGGGCAGTAGATGCACTCCTGCCAGATCTTGGGGCTGATATCCCAGCGATCCACCACTTTGAACCCCAGGCTTTGGAAGAAGTGCGGCTGGAGCGTCAGCGCGCAGACCTGATCGATCTCGGCCTCGCGGGCGACCTGCAGGAGGTATCGCACCAGCGCGCGGCCGATCCCGCGTTTCTGCATTTGGGGAGCCACCGCCAGTGAGCGTATCTCCGCCAGGGAGGGGCTCAGACGGGCGAGGCCCGCGCAGCCAACGATTTGCCCCTCCCTCTCCGCCACCACGAAATCGGACAGGTGGCGCAGCAATTGCTTTTCCGAGCGGGGCAGCATCAGGTTCTGTGCCGCGTAGACGTTGATCAGCTCGGCCATGGCCGGCACGTCCTCCGCCTGGGCCGGCCGTATGATCACGTCCGCTTGAGCGTCGTGGTCCATTCTCGATCTCCATCCGGGGTTACAGCGTGGTCAGGATCTCGCTGATCCCCTGGACCGCTCGGTCCAGGTCCTCTCGCTCGATGACCAGCGGCGGAACCAGGCGTAGCACCTTCTCCCCCGCGTTCACCATGATCAGCCCGCGCTCGTAGCCCGCCTGCACGATGGGGGCGACGGAGATGTCCATCTCGATCCCCACCATCAGCCCACGTCCCCGGATCTCCCGGATGTGTGGGCTGTTGATCTCCTGCAGCCGCTCCACCAGGTAGGCGCCCTTGGAGCGCACCTCGGCCAGGAAGGCCGGGTCGCTAATGCGGCGCACCACGACCTGCGCGGCCGCGCAGGCTACCGGGTTCGCCCCGAAGGTGGACCCGTGGTCGCCGGGCTGCATGACGCTCCCCACCTCTTCCGTCATCAGGATCGCGCCGATGGGAAGGCCTCCACCCAGCGGCTTGGCCAGCGTCATGATGTCCGGCGTCACCCCATACGGCTCGTGGGCCCATAGCGTCCCGGCGCGCCCCAGCCCGCACTGCACCTCGTCGAAGATCAGCAGCGCGTGGTGCTGATCGCACAGCTCGCGCAGGCCCTGCAGGAACTCGGTCGTGGCGGGGTGGATGCCGCCCTCCCCCTGGATCGGCTCCACGATCACGGCGCACGTCTCGTCGGTGATCGCCTCGGCCGCCGAGTCCAGATCGTTGAACCGGGCGATCTGCACGCCCGGCATCAGGGGGCGGAAGGGCGCCTGATACTTCTCTCGCGGCGTCAGGGCGAGCGTGCCCATGGTGCGCCCGTGGAAGCCGCCCTCAAAGGCCACGAACTGGATCTTTCGATCCGCCTGGTCCGGAAATCGGGTCTTGGCCCACTTGCGGGCGAATTTGATGGCCCCCTCATTGGCCTCCGCCCCGGAGTTACAAAAGAAAACCCGATCGGCGAAGGACCGCTCACACAGCATCTGCGCCAATCGGGCGTGAGGCTCCATGTGGTAGAGGTTGCTGACGTGGATCAGCCGGGCGGCCTGTTCCTGGATGGCCTGCACCAGCTCTGGATCGCCGTATCCCAGCGCGTTGACGGCGATACCGGAGACCAGATCCAAATAAGCGCGCCCCTGATCGTCGTACAAGGTGCATCCCTCGCCGCGCAGGATGACGAAGGGCGGGCGGACGTAGGTTTGAAGCACGTACTGCTGCTCTAGGTTGATGATCTCTTGTCCGGTCATGAAATCCGCTCCTGTTTTGGAATCTGGTTACGCGAGCTGGTGGCTCGCCAAGACGAAGGCCGTCCCGGAATCGCTCAGGAGGCCGTTCAGGTCGGTGATGATCGCCTGAGACACGCCGCCGTGGATCGCCTCCAGGGCGGCCCGCACTTTGGGGATCATGCCGCCGGTGATGATCTCCTCCGTGATCCACTGCTCCGCCTGGTCGGCGGTGATGGCCCGGACGCATTGCCCCGCGACCAGGACCCCCGGCACGTTTGAGATGAAGGCCAGACGATCGGCGCCCAGCGCCTGGGCCAGGGCCGTGGCCGCGTGATCGGCGTTCACGTTGTAGACGTGCCCGTCCAGTCCCAGGGAGATGGGAGAGACCACGGGGATGATGCCCTCCCGCAGCAGGGCCCGGATCACGGCCGGCTCTACGGAGACGATGTGTCCGACCCATCCCAGGTCGCCGGCCGGGTGGGTCATGCGCTCCACGCGCAGCAGCCCCCCATCCACGCCGCTCAGCCCCGCGGCCGGGATACCGGCCTGCACCAGCGTCGCGACGACCCGTTTGTTCACGCGGCCGGAGAGCACCATCTCCGCCACGGCCAGCGAGTCGTCATCGGTCACGCGGAGCCCATCGATGAATCGCGGCTGCAACCCGATCCGCTTCTGGAGTTGCGCGATCTCCTTGCCGCCGCCGTGTACGATGATGGGAGCCCAGCGCTCCCGTAGCTTCGCCACGGCCTTGACCATCGCCCCCAGGAAGCCGGGCTGGTCGATCTCATTCCCGCCGAACTTCAGCACGATGATGTTGGACCCTTCTCCCATAGCTCCTCCCGATCAGGCCAGTCCCAGGGTCTCCGGCAGGCCGAACATGACGTTCATGTTCTGGACGGCCTGCCCTGAGGCGCCCTTGATCAGATTATCGATGCTGGAAGTGACGATCAGCGTATTGGAGTGGGCGACCCGTGTCAGCCCGATGGCACAGCGGTTGCTGCCCACCGTGTGGCGCAGGGTGGCGGCCTGGCCCGGCGGCAGCAGATGGATGAAGGGCTCGCCCGCGTAAGTCTCCCGGTAGAGGTTGTGGACCTCCTCGCCCGTCACGTGGGAAGGCACCTCCACGTACATGGTGGAGAGGATGCCGCGGCTCACCGGCAGCAGATGGGGCGAGAAGATGATCTCGTAAGGCCCGTTGATGGCCCCCAGCTCCTGCTCCATTTCGGCGATGTGCCGGTGGGAATGGCCGATGCTGTAGGGCGACAGGTTCTCGTTCACCTCGACGAAGTGGGTGGTCAGCTTGGGGGTGCGTCCGGCCCCGGACACGCCCGATTTGCTGTCGACGATGATCTTCTCGCCGAGGATGCCTGCTCGGGCCAGAGGATACAGGCCCAGGATCACGCTGGTGGGATAGCAGCCGGGGTTGGCGATCAGGCTTGCCTCGCGCACCTGCTCCCGGCGGAGCTCCACCAGGCCGTAGACTGCCTCCTGCAGCAGCTCCGGCGCCGAGTGGGACGTCTTGTACCAGCGCTCGTACACGGCGGGATCCGCGATGCGAAAGTCGGCCGACAGGTCGATGGCCCGTTTGCCCGCCTGCCGGACCCGGCGCACCATGTCCATGGAGGCGGCGTGCGGCAGGCAGAGGAAGGCGATGTCCACGTCGTCCAGCGGCGCGTCCGCCGCCGCGATGAGGGGCAGATCCCAGGGGCAGGGGTAGAGATCGCAGAGTCGACTGCCGGCCGAACTCTCCGAGGTGGCGAAGATGATCTCCGCCTCGGGGTGTCGCAGCAGGATCTGCACCAGCTCAAAGCCGGTGTACCCGGTCGCTCCGAAGATCCCGATCTTGATCACGTTGGCTGCTCCGATCGTGTCGTGGTGTGGCGAGTTCCTGATACCGTGGCAAATGAAGGCTTTCCAATAAAAAAGCTCTCCGTCTGGAGAGCTTGCCGCCAAGATCTTCTTTGATCGCCCTATGGGCCCGGCCCACGCGCAGCTATCCAGACCAATGGTCCGGCTGCAACCTCCTAGGGCTCCTAGGCAATCGGGCGTGAATTGGAAGAGGACTCATAATTTCTCTGCGTTTTCCCTGCGAATTGAGCTGTGCGGCCTGGCATCTTGCGAGGCCGCTGGCATATTGGTTATACCACGGCTGTGGCTCCCTGTCAAGCAGCGATCGGGACGGCACAGGGCCTTTTGAAAGTCCAGCGTTCCTATCGGCATCCATGACACCTGCAGGGACGAGGATGGGTCCGCTCCTCAAGATTGGCCTTTCGAGTGGCGAAAGGCGCTGCCTTCCGCCACCCGCACCAAGA
>JAADGJ010000100.1 GCA_013152435.1 Chloroflexota bacterium
TATCCCCGCCGGATCTCCCATCGTGATGGCGATGATCGGCTTTTCCATGATCCGTCGTCCGTCCTTCTCAATCGATGATCGCGTCCACGATGCGCCCGATCATCCCGGGCTCGTCCCAGGTCGGCGGGCCGGAGGCGACGCGCGCTACCACCAGATCCAGCGACGGGATGATGTAACAGCGATTGGGTCGATAACCCATAAGGGCAAACGCGTCCCTGGGAAGGCCCGGCCACTGCGTTCCTCGGGTGTTCACCCACCACGTATACCCGTAGCTCGGGTTTAGATCCTGTGAGGTCTGGGTGGCGAGGTCGATCCACCATTCGGGGATCAATTGACGCCCCTCCCATACGCCTCTGCGCAGCATGAGATAGCCAAAGCGGGCTAGCTCCCGGGCTGAGATGTGGATCCCCGTATGTGCGTTGGTATGCGGCCCGATGCATCCGCTGCCACCTTGCACGTCCCAGCTCAACTGCTCGATGCCGATGGGGCCAAAAACTCGCTCCTGGAGATAATCACTCATCTCCCGTCCCATGATGTGGGCGAAGGCCAGCGAGAGGTGGGCGAAGGCCGGGTCGCTGTAGTCCCATCGGGTGCCTGGCTCTGCCGTGAGCTTGTCCGCCCACCGCCCGTAGCGATTGGGGCACCGCCCCAGCGCGTGCTCGAACGGCCCATCGCCTGTGGCCGTGGGTATGCCAATGACACCCACCCCCGCTCCCGGGATGCCGGACGTCATGGTCAGCAGATGCCGGATCGTGATGCGCTCCTTGCGCGGGTCCGTGAGTGGGTAGCCCTCAGGGATGTGCGCGTAGGCTGGCGTATCCAGATCCACCTGCAGGCCATTGGGGAGTCGACCCTGACGGCTATCATCCAGGAGCAATCCCCAGGCTGTCCCTGTGAACGACTTCGTCCCTGACCAAATGTCAAACCGGGTGGGGACCAGGACGTTGAACGTGTAGAACTCCCGCACCAGATACCCGTGGCGGATGATGACGATCCCCCACGAGTCGCCGCCGTAGAGGAACTCCTGCCCCTGGCGGACGAGATCGAGCTTCTCAGGGTCCATGCCCGCCAGGGCGCGGATTTCGTCCGGGTCCTTGAGGTAACGCCACCCGCCCTTCGACTCCGGCGGCGGGTAGTATGTTTCACTCTCCGTGGGTGCGCTCACGTGTGTCCTCCTGGACCTCACCCCAAATCCATTCGTCGCACGCAGAAGGCATCGTAGATGACGCCATCATAAGTTCTGCCGGAGAAGACGAGATACATCGTCCTGCCATCCGGGCTGATCCACTTGCTTGGCAGGCGGTAATAGTGCGTATTGCCCAACCCCCAATACACAGTGTGGAATGCCGTTGTCCACGGCCCCCACGGCTTCGGCGCGTCGAAGATCCCCCACCCGCCCCTATGGTTGAAGCCCAGGGCCAGGAGGTAACGATGCAGCCCTGGATTGTACACGGCATCCATCCGCTGGCAACGGCCCAGATAGCGGAAGACCGGCTCGCGCTGGTGGATGTCAGGAGTCCAGACGGGCTCGCCCGCGTCGTCCAGGTGCTGGAAGAACTCATATGCCTCACGGTCGCGAATGCGGTCCTTGGGGACGCGAGCCAGCACGACCTGATCATAGGATTCATATGCGCTCGGCCCGTCCTGGGAATAGACGTACACGTACTCGTCACACGCGCCCTCGTAGTTCCGGCCGAAGTTCAGGAACGTCGGACAGCCGAAGCTGGTCTCGAAGCGGAAGCCCCACTCCCAGGTCCGCCCGTGATCCTCTGACCAAGCTAACTGGGAGTTGCCCACGTTCCGCACCCACATGTAGAGCACACCATCCACCATGAGCATACCGCTGGCCTTGGGGCCGAGCGCCCCGTCCCCCTCTCGCTCGCCACTGAGGGAGCGGATGTTCACGCCCTGGAAGTCAGGTGGCGAGCCGATCACCTTGGCGAAGCCCAGGCTGAGCTTGCGCTCCGTCCTCGGCTCGAACCCCCACCCGTCCCCGTAGGCGGTATACAGATCGCCGTCGTCCGCCCAGGTGATGGGCCAGTTGTCGCTGTCCACCCCCTTGCGGATAATGGTGGAGGCTGGCGCGAACGTCACCTGCCGGATCACCTCGCTGCGGGGGTAAGGGGTGTTCGTGGTGGCGGTCGTGGCGTTCTGATCCGCGATGGCTTCCATGATGGGATTGAACAGGTATTTCTCCAACGCGCCCCAGAACCCCTCGCCCTCCTCCGGGTCATCGAGCAGCTCGCCGTTGCGCACGACGATGAGGTCCAGGCTGGGGACGACCAGCAGCACCTGATGGCCCGCCCCGGCGCCGGCGAAGGCATCACGCGGCACGGCGGGCCACACGCCATCGCGGTTCGTATACCAGCCGAGCGTCGGCGCCGGCTGGGGGTTGCCCGGCGGCCGATCCGGGAGCGGGGTGCCCGCGTAGGAGAGCGCTCGATCCACCCAGGCGGCATCGACCAACCGTCGGCCCTGCCACTCGCCCTTGTGCATCATGAGCCGCCCCACCCGGGCCACGGCCCGCGCCGTGAACTCGGCTCCGCCCCAGTTCGCGTACAGCTTCAGCCCGTCCACCTCAAAGGGGCCACCATAGCCGATGGACCACGCATCCTCGGGCACGCCGATGGGGTCCATGATCCGCTCCTTGAGCAAGGTGCGGATATCCGACTGGGGCGCGCCCTGTAAACTGGCCGTGACCGCGTAGGCCAGCGCGGCGAAGCCCGGGTTGCTGTAGGCATAGCGCGTGCCCGGGGGGAAGACGACCGGCGCCTGGTGGAGCGCGATGGAGAAGGGATCTCCCTGCTCCGATGTCATCTCCCCCGCGTGCTGAAGGCGCTCGGCGACGGATGCATGTCCCCATTGTCGCCAGGCCGACCGCCAGAAGGCCGCCTTCCAGCCGCCCTGATCCAGGTGCCCCTTGCCCGGGGTCGCCGCGTCCTCGATGCCGGAGGAATGGGTCGCCAGATGGCGGATGGTGATCCGCGATTTCAGCGGGTCGTCCTTCCAGGCGGGGATGTACTTCCCCGCCGGGTCGTTCGCGCCGATCCGGCCGTCGTCCAGCGCCACCAGGAGCGACATGCCGCCTACCAGGGCCTTGGCCAGCGAGGCCGTGTAGTGGCGCCGATCCGGCCCGAGATCCGGCGCGTACCACTCGTACACGATCCGGTCATGCCGGATGATGAGCAAGGCCATCGTCCCTCGCGCGGTCAGATCCTGGCGCAGCGCGTCCAGCCGGGCGCCGTCCATGCCCCGCTCCTCCGGCGAGGCCGTCTGCCACGTGAACGTGTTCGGCATCACGGCCCTCTCGTTCATTTTGAGACGGCGGCGGTCGAAAACGCGCCGCTTAAGCGCTATGCCAACCGTAGGGGCTGGGTCACCCGGCCCTCATTGGTATCAAATTAAGCGATACGGAAGCGTGGCCCCGCACCTCTGGGGTGGTTCGGAGGGGCTACCGCCCCTCCGAAGAAATCTATTTTCAGCCCCTCACCTGCCCCGTGGGGCCGGAGGCCATCGGCCAAAGCCCCAACCGGGCAGGGAAAAGGCGAGAGAAAGCGTTTTTCCGCGGAGGGGCTTCCCCTCCGCACCTCCCTTTTCAGGTGCGACCGCCCGTGGAGGGAAAAGCGACAGGCGGGGGCCTCGCCCATGCTGTTCAGTTGATGCGAATAGGGCTGGGTCACCCGACCCTCTACCGCTGCCGACCGGGTGGGCCATGAAACAAGGTACTCCGGCCCCGATCCCGGCAGATGAACGGCGCAATCCGTATATCTTGATGTGGATAGCAGAAGGCACCCCCCTCCGCCACCCACACGCTACCCACAGATGGTTCAGAGCGGTAGGGGCAGGTCTGAGACCTGCCTCTACAAGGGCGGACGTTCCTCCGAGCTATTCCGGAAGGCAAGGATAGCTCCCATATTGCTTCATTCGATGCGTGGGCGAGGCAGCGCCTCTACGTTTTCGTCACCCGCACACCCAGCGCCTCGATCTGCGCCACCATCTCGGGGTCCACGTCGCCATCGGTGATGATGCAGGTCGCCGCGGTGATGGGGGCCACGAACGCGGTGGACACGCGGCCGAACTTGGTGTGATCGGCCACGATGATCAGCTCCTGCCCCGACCGGATGATGGCCCGATCGGTCATGGTCTCCGGCACATAGTCGTTGGTCAGGCCATGCTCAGGGTGGATGGCCCGGATCCCCATGATGACCTTGTCCGCCCGTAGCTCCTTCAGCGCCTGCTCCGTCAGATGGCCGATCATGGACAGCTCGGAGCGACGGAAGGTGCCCCCCAGGATGATGAGCTCGATGTCGGGATCCTCGGCCAGCTCGTTGGCGATGCTGAGCGCGTTGGTGATAACGGTGAGACCGCGGCGGCCATGTAGTGCCCGGGCCACCTCCAGCGTCGTCGTGCCCGAGCCCAGGAAGATCGTCTCCCCATCCCGCACCAGGGCCGCGGCCGCACGGCCGATGCGCTGTTTCTCGCCGTGCTGCTCGTGCAGCCGCTGAAGGACCGGCGGCTCCGGCGCGGCCTGCGGCACCGACATGGCGCCGCCGTGGACGCGCTGGATCAAACCCAGGCTGTGCAGTTTCTCCAGATCGCGACGGATCGTAGCTTCGCTCACATCGAAGCGACGGCTGAGCTCGGCCACCGTCGCCCGCTGCCGAACGCGTACGAACTCGACGATCTCCCGTTGTCGTTCCTCGGTGAGTTGTGCCATCACGAAATCCTAGCGGGGCAAGGTGAGCGCAATCAACCACAGTGTAGCAGATTCGAAGCCATCTGTCAACACATTTCTGGTCGTTTTTGCTCATTTCTGCTCATTTATGACCAAACGAAACCACCCCCAGGATGGGCGCCCGACGAATCCGCACGGAGGCGCACTTCCGCATTCCCGAGGTAGCTCAGAGGAGCGGACACCCCCTTTGGGGAACCGATCCGCCGGCGGTCTCATCCATGCCGTTCCATGGATGGGCGATGGAGAGAGGCGGGGTATGCCGTCCCTCACCGCGGCCGCCGTTGACATCCGCGGCGAAGGGCTCTATGATCTGCGCTGGGGAGGGAACCATGAACGTGATCGGGACTTACGACCTGCACAGCCACACTACGTTCTCCGACGGCACGCACGACGTGCGAATGATGGTCCGGGCGGCTGAGGCCGCACAGCTCCACGTCTACGCGATCACGGACCATCTGATGGAGGGAAGCCGGCTGTGGAAGAGCGACGCGCCGATAGATGCCCTCCTCGCGGCCGTGGACGAGGCGCAAGAGGAGACGGCGATCACGTTGCTGGTGGGAGTGGAGGGAACGATCGAGGGGCCGGACGGCGCGGTAAGCGTGGGACGGGAGTTGGCCGCCCGGCTTGATCTGGTGCTGGTGGACTTCGGCTTCCGCACGGCCGGGGTGTTCGCGGACGCGCCCGCGTCCAAGGGACGACTCATCCGTAACGCGCTGGACGCGGTGATCCACGCCTGCCAGCACCCATGGGTGGACGTGATCGCCCACCCGTTCAACCTGGGGCGCTGCCAGCCGGCCGTCGATCTGCGAGAGCTGCCCGCGTCCGGGCTGGATGAGGCGGCCGCCGCCTTCGCCGAGACGGGAACCATCTTCGAGGTGATGACGCAGATGTACTTCTGGTTCCCCAACATGACGGTGGCCGCCCTGACGGACGCTTATGTCGATCTGGTGGCCCGCTTCGCTGCGGCGGGTGTGCGCTTCAGCGTGGGCAGCGACGCGCACCGCACCGGCTCCGTGGGGAACCTGATATGGCCGCGCGTCGTCCTGGAGCGGGCCGGCGTGCCCGCATCCCAGCTGATCGATCCACTACGCGATCTGCCCCTGCGACATCGCCACCGCTGACTCAGCGATTGCCCCCCAGCAGCGTGCCCAGATCGATGTTCAGGCCACCACTGCTGCCCTTGCCGCCCACCTGGGGCATGAACTGGGCGATCTTGTTGGCCAGTTTGGACATGGGCATGGTCTGCAGCCACACCCGGCCAGGGCCCCGAAGCGTGGCCAGGAACAGTCCCTCGCCACCCAACAGGATGTTGCTGATCCCCTTCACGATGGTGACGTCGAAGTCCACCGTGGGATCCATCATGGCCAGGTGACCGGTGTCCACCTTCAGCTCCTGCCCGGCCTCCAGGTTATACTCCACGATCTCGCCGTCGAAGTTGACGAAGACCAGGCCGGGGCCGGTGAGCTTCTGCATGATGAACCCCTCGCCACCGAAGAGCCCTGCGCCCAACCGTCGCCGGAACTGCATATCCAGATCCACCGACCGCTCGGCGCACATGAAGGCGTCCTTCTGGACGATGATGGTCTGCCCCTTCTCCAGCTCCACGGGGACGATCTTGCCGGGGAACTCGGCGGCGAAGGCGATGGTGCCGGGGCCGTCGTTGGTGTAATACTCGACCACGAACAGCGCCTCGCCGGAGAGGGCACGACGCAGCATCTTGCCCAGCCCGCCGCCGGTGGTGGTCTTCATCTCTACGTTGCCACTCATCCAGCTCATGCCGCCGGACTCGGAGTAGATGCGCTGGCCGGGCTGCAGCTCGATGGTGACCACGGGCAACGTCGTGCCCTCGATGCGATAATTCAAAGCCATGCGTAAACCTCCTCGATAGAAGACGATGGGGAGAGATCGTCAGTGCTCAGGCTATGAACGCCGTCGGGAAGGCGATCCTTCGCAATCCCGGAGGCACAAGAGGATTATACACGACATATGGCCGTGCACCTAATGGTATAAGATTCCCGGGTGAAGCCCACCGCACATGCAGTACACAGCGAAAGGCAGCGGCTGTTCTGCGCCGCAGCCCATCACTCTGAAATTTCTCCGGCAAAGCTTTCCGTCCCGGACTCGTGCGTCGCTGGTGAGCTCTCGCGTCCATATCACGGTAACGGAACTCGCCCGGAGCGCCTGACGCTTCGGCGTTGAGCCACCACCGGTCGATATTCCCGCGTTGTTGACAAACCACGCTGCTCACGCCATAATAGATAACATAGCCAAGCTGTTACGCTACCGCTCACCCCGTTTATACCCCGTTCAGCTTACAGACGAGAACAGCCAGACGGAGGAGGGAGGATCATGCGCCAGCACCTGCCTGCCGCTCTCGGCCTCATCATCATGGTATCCCTGCTTATGTCGGGCGGAGCACTTCCCAGCGCAGCCCAACCGCAACCGGCCTCCCTTCCCTATCCTCTCGACGGGTCACCTCCCCGCTCCGACGATTCCCAAGTGGCCGACGCGTTCCGTAGCAGCCCTGTCATGTTCATCGAGAACGTGGGGCAATTCGACGCGCGCGCCCGCTTCCAGGTGCGCGGCGTCATCGGCACCATGTGGCTGACCGAGGACGCCATCTGGATCACCCTCATCGAACGGCCGCGGGCCGAGGCATGGGAGCTCTTCGGTCCGATACGTGATCATGGGAAGCGTGAAGACGAACCGCTCCGTGGTGTGAACCTGAAGCTTACCTTCCCCGGCGCCAATCCACATCCTCGCCTGGAGCCGTTCGACCGGCTGGACACGGTGGTCAGTTATTTTATCGGGAACGACCCCGACAGATGGTATCCTGACGTGCCAGTATGGGGTGGCGTGCGCTACGTGGACCTGTACCCAGGCGTGGATCTGGAGCTGAGCAGCCGGGATGGGCGGTGGATATGGCGAGCGATAGCTCGGGATAAGGCAGCGTTATCCCAGGTACGCCTACGGGTGGAGGGAGCGGAGACGGTGGTCATCGACGGAGATATCATGCGTTTGACCACGGCCGTGGGTGAACTGATCCTGCCCTCAAATGCAGCACACATCAGTGGGCAAACCTTTGATGTAACATCTCTCTCCATCCCAACGCCTCCGGCGGTAGTCGCGAGTTCGTCGTCAGGCTCTCAGTGGGACAACCCGGATGAGCTGCTCTACGCTACCTTCCTAGGAGGGTTCACCAGAGAGTTGAGCGATGCCATTGCCGTAGATGGGACAGGAAGCGCCTACGTGACGGGAGGGACTTGGTCCTTTGATTTCCCTACTACGCCAGGCGCCTTCGATATCGGCTACAATGATCATGGCGATGTCTTTGTGGCCAAGTTGAACGCCTATGGCACGGCTCTAGACTACGCTACCTTCCTGGGAGGGAGCGAATCAGATTGGGGCCATGCCATTGCCGTAGATGGGACAGGAAGCGCCTACGTGACGGGAGGGACTTGGTCCTTTGATTTCCCCACTACATCAGGCGCCTTCGATACCAGCTACAATACTGGTCCAGGCCCCGATGCCTTTGTGGTCAAGTTGAACATCGACGGCACTGGGTTGCTTTATGCCACCTTCCTGGGGGGAAGCTCTGGTGATTTGGGCATGGATATCGCCGTAGATGGTGCGGGCTATGCCTACCTAACAGGTAGTACATCTTCCCCTGACTTCCCCACCACGTATGATGCCCTCGATACCAGCTATAACGGCGGTGAAGATGTCTTTGTGGCTAGATTAAGTACTAATGGCACAGTGCTAATCTACGCTACCTTCCTGGGAGGAAGATCCACTGATCTGGGTCGAGGCATCGCTGTGGACACAGCTAGGCGCATCTATGTGACGGGCACTTCCTTTTCCTCCGACTTTCCCACCACGCCGAGCGCCTTCGACACGACCCAGAATGGCGACTACGACGTCTTTGTAGTGAGATTAAACGCTGCTTACGGAGTTCTAGACTACGCTACCTTCCTGGGAGGGAGCGAATCGGATTGGGGCCATGCCATCGCCGTAGATGGGACAGGAAGCGCCTACGTGACGGGAGAGACCGAATCCACTAATTTCCCCACTACGCAGGGCGCTTTCGATGCCACCCACAGTACTACTCCAGGCCCCGATGCCTTTGTGGCTAAATTGAACATGGACGGCAATGGGCTGCTTTATTCTACCTTCCTGGGAGGAGAAGGGTTTGAAAGATCTTGTTCTATCGTCGTAGGCGAAAATGGAGAGGCTTATCTCGTAGGACAAACTCACTCGCCCGATTTTCCCATCACAACGGATGCTTTCGATACAACCTACAATGGGGGGCTCGACACCTTTGTGGCCAAGTTGAACGCCTATGGCACGGCTCTAGACTACGCTACCTTCCTGGGAGGGAGCGAATCGGATTGGGGCCGCTCAATTGCCGTGGATAGGGCAGGAAGCGCCTACGTGATAGGAGAGACCCAATCCACTAATTTCCCTACTACGCAGGGCGCTTTCGATCGCAACTACCATGGCGAGTACGATGCTTTTGTTGTAAAGCTAGCACTTGGCGTTACTGTCACTCCAACGTCTACTCCAACTCCTACCATCACACCATATCCTACCCCCAGCGGCCTTTCATACCTGATCCCACGGGCAGGCCAACCGCCCATTCTCGACGGCAACGTGGAGGATTGGGATAGCATCCCTGCGCTCTCGCTTAACAAAGATAACGCCAGCACTCTCGTTGGCCAAGTCCCCAGTCCCGCTGATCTCAGCGCTACATTGCGCGCCGCATGGGATCCGGATCATCTCTACTTCGCCGCTACCATCAACGACGATGTGCTCATCGGCAACGACAGCCTCTTCGTCTGGCAGGACGATGCCTTTGAGTTAGGCATCCACATCCCCACCGATCGCTCTCATCAATTTACCCTCGCGCTGGATGGTCGCCAGGCCGACCAGGGTAGCGCCATTTCGTCCCTCACCGTCGTCACAAGCGTCATCTCCGGCGGGTGGTCACTGGAGGTCGCTATCCCTATCGACGCGCTGGGAAGCGGTCCGCTGACCACCGATCAGTGGTACCCCTTTACCTTCGCCCTGAAAGATGATGACGTGGGCAATGACAGTTCAACCCAGACCACGCTGATCTGGCAGGGCGACTCCACTTACTCTGTGCAGCCAAACTGGGGTATTCTGCGCCTGACCGGGCAGATCTACGACTTTCCGACGCCGACCCCCACGGCCACGCCTACACCTACACCTACGGCCACCCCGGTCCCTGGCTCTATCAGCGGCACGGTGTGGTTCGATCGGAATGGAGACGGCGTGCGAGATCCCGAGGAGCCCGGATTGGTTGATGTAACCATCCGGCTATTCGCAGGCAATACCCAGATCGCCTCCACGACCACACTAGGAGACGGCTCGTATCAATTCCCGTCACTGCCGCCGGGGACGTATCGAGTGCAGGGGCAGAATCCCCTCTGGCTGCGCTTCTCCAGCACCCCGGACGAGGTGCTCGTGGTCCTGTCAGCAGGCCAGGATGTCATCGTAGACTTCGGCGACTGGAACGGGCGCCCCGTCTGGGTGCCAATGATCCTGCGGAAGCGATAGCCTCGTGAGAACCCCGCTTCTCGCAGAGGCTGGGGTTCTCACGTTGTGGCTGGGAGGTATTCCATGAGATACAGAATCTTGATGCGATACCTGTCGACTGTGTTAGCCTATTCGCTCTTGTTGGCCACAATGTTATTTATCGGATTTCTATTGCCAAGTCCGTTAGTTGCTTCTCAATCGGTGAGAACTCGAGATGATGTCCTCAACACCTCCGGAGAGACGGGACAATGGCAGCCCATGAGCATGGTAAGCGCCCCAACTGGTCGGTATGGCCATACCGCCATTTGGACCGGTGAAGAAATGATTATCTGGGGTGGATATTATCACTTAAACCACTTTCTCAACGACGGCCACCGCTACAACCCAACTACTGATACCTGGACACCTATTTCAACGGAGAACGCTCCTATCGGCCGCCTGCGTCATACAGCCATCTGGACAGGACGCGAAATGATCATCTGGGGTGGTGAATCGGGCGGGGGCGGAGTGACGACAAACACCGGGGGACGCTATGATCCCGAAACCGATACCTGGAAGTCCATTACCCTGATTAATGCACCCTCGCCGCGTGAACAGCACTCGGCGGTGTGGACAGGTAAGGAGATGATCATCTGGGGAGGCTGCTCAACCGTTTACTGTACGCAGGTGTTTAGCGATGGCGGACGCTACGATCCTGAAAGTGACACCTGGACTTCTATTCCTCCTGCACCTGATTGGGTAGGAGCACGTCATTTTCACCAAGCTGTCTGGACGGGCGACAGGATGATCGTCTGGGGAGGATCGGAGAAAAAGCAGGGAGCATCCTACGATCCGAACACTAATACGTGGGCGCCCATTTCAATAATCAACGCACCCGCACCAACCTTTCAGGGAACTGGCATTTGGACAGACATGGAGATGATTGTTTGGGGAGGACGTACCATTTACTCAACGACCAGCAACTCCTCTTATGTAAACAGTGGCGGGCGATACAACCCGGCTACTGACACTTGGAGGCCAATCACGACTACCGACGCACCTCCTGCACGGTGGGCACACACGGCTGTATGGACCGGGCAAGAAATGATTGTCTGGGGTGGATGTGGAGATGAATGTTATAACACTGGCGGACGATATGATCCGGAAACGGATACATGGACAGCGCTGGATACCACCAATGCCCCTACACCCAGATCTAATCACAAAGCTGTTTGGACCAGCAACGTCATGCTGGTATGGGGTGGATGTAACCAAGGTGGCTGTGGCGATGTTATCTACTTTAACACAGGCGGCCGATACTCTCCTTCCGCCCCCCCAACACCTACCCCTGTCTCAACCACGCCCACACCCACTCCTACCCCAACCAGCACACCGACCCCGACGGCCACACCGTATCCGACACCCAGTGGTCCCTCATACTTGATACCAAAGGCAAATCAGCCCCCTATCCTTGACGGCGATGTGGCGGATTGGAGTGGCGTCCCCGCGCTCTCCCTCGACAAGGACAACGCCAGCACGATCATAGGTCAAGTCCCCAGTCCCTCCGACCTCAGCGCCACACTGCGCGCCGCCTGGGACCCCAATTACCTCTACTTCGCCGCCACGATCCACGATGACGTGCTCATCGGCAACGACAGCATCTTCATCTGGCAGGACGACGTTCTCGAGTTGGGCATCCACGTCCCCACCGACCGTTCCCATCAGTTCACCGCCGCTTTGGACGGCCGCCAGGCCGATCAGGGCAACGCCATCACATCCCTTACCGTCGTCACTCAAACCATCCCCAATGGCTGGTCCCTGGAGATCGCCATCCCCATCGATGCGCTGGGTAGCGGGTCCCTGGCCGCCGACCAAGAGTATCCCTTCACCTTCGCCTTGAAAGACGATGACGTGGGCCACAACAACCCCACGCAGACCACGTTGTTCTGGCAGGGCGATTCCACCTATTCCTTCCAGCCGGACTGGGGTATTTTAAGCCTGACCGGCCAGGTCTATAACTTCCCGCAGCCGACTGCAACTCCCACCCCAACCGCCACCCCAACATCCACAGCTACGCCTACACCCACACCAACATCAACACCCACGCCTACGTTGACCCCAACACCTACCCCCACGGCCACCCCAATCCCAGGCTCCATCAGTGGTACAGTATGGTTCGACCGAAACGGAAACGGCACCCGAGAGGCCGGGGAACCGGGATTGCTTGGGGTGACCATCCGGCTCTTCACCAGCGGCATACAGATCGGACAGGTGAACACGCTAGGCGACGGCTCCTATCAACTCCCGTCGCTGCCGCCGGGCACGTACCGGGTGCGGGAGCAGAATCCGCCCTGGCTGCAGTTCTCCAGCACACCTAACGATGTGCTCGTGATCCTGTCGGCAGGCCAGAGCGTCACCGTAGACTTCGGCGACTGGAACGGGCGTCCCGTCTGGGTGCCGATGATCCTGCGAGAGTGATGGCCTCGTAAGATCGGTCCTGGTCGCTCCGTTTGCACATCCCATGTAAACCACATCAACACATGCTCTATGGAGGAGGGATAATGAAACGTTTACTGGCCCTTACGCTCGGCAGCCTCATCACGTTGATTCTAGTGGCCGTAATCCAGGCCCAAGCTCTGTCTCTCCACGTTAACCCACCATCCCTGAAAAACAGAGCCGTGGCACTCCAGGATATATCCTTCCCCAGCGACCGAGACCCGCAAAGCGCCCCAGAAGCTCTTGAGACCTTCGTTGTCCCCTTTGGGAAGGGGATGGAAGGAGTTGCGACATCTCGATCATATGTCGGGAATGTCACCGTACGGGTGTCAGGAATCGGACAGGCGGCAGGCACGCGATGGTCAGACGCGTTCTACATCTTCACCGATTACGCTGGAAATCCCACTACCCCTACCCATCCCCGCGGATATATCAACTATGTGCTCTGGATCAACGGGGGACCAGCCGACCGATTCGTCCAGCCCATCCCTCCCTACAATTCAACCCACGTTTACACCTTTACAATTTCCGTCCCAAAGGGACCCATCACCTTTGCCGTCGGTGACGATGGCATATACGATAACACCGGATCCTACACGGTGACCATCATCACAGCCCAGGCTCTGGGCGCATCGTACGTTATCCCTCGCACAGAGAATCCTCCCACCATTGACGGGCTTGTCGATGAATGGGGAGGCGTTCCTTCACTCTCCCTTGATAAGGACAATGCCGATAGTGTTCAAGGGGAGGTCCCCACACCCACTGACCTCAGCGCCACCCTGAAAGCTGTCTGGGACTCTACCCATCTCTACTTCGCTGCTGTGATCCAAGACGACCAGCTCATCGGCAATGACAGTGCATTCGCCTGGCAAGATGACAGTCTCGAATTGGGCATCTATATCCCCTCTGATCGCTCTCACCAGTTCACCATCTCGCTGGACGGACGCCAAGCCGATCAAGGGAATACCATCACTTCCCTCACCCTCGTCACCCACACCGTTCCCGGAGGTTGGGCCCTGGAGGCAGCTATCCCCATAGAGGCCCTGGGAGGCGATCCCCTGGTCGCCGATCAGCGATATCCTTTCACCTTCGCTCTGAAGGACGATGATGTGGGGAACGACAACTCAACCCAAACCACAATGGTCTGGGAAGGGAACTCAACCTACTCTTTCCAGCAAGAGTGGGGCGAACTGCGGCTCAGCGGGCAGGTGTACGACTTCCCCACGCCGACTCCAACACCGACGCCTACGCCAACAAACACGCCTACACTCACTCCTACCCCAACCAGCACACCGACCCCAACGGCCACACCGTATCCGACACCCAGTGGCCTCTCATACCTGATACCGAAGGCGAATCAGCCCCCTATCCTCGACGGCGATGTGGCGGATTGGAGTGGCGTCCCCGCGCTCTCCCTCGACAAGAACAACGCCAGCGCCATCGTGGGCCAAGTCCCCAGCCTCACCGATCTCAGCGCCACACTGCACGCTGCCTGGGACCCCAATTACCTCTACTTCGCCGCCACGATCCACGATGACGTGCTCATCGGCAACGATAGCGTCTTCGTTTGGCAGGATGATGCCCTCGAACTGGGCATTCACGTCCCCGCTGACCGCTCCCATCAGTTCACCGCCGTATTGGACGGTCGCCAAGCCGATCAAGGCAATGCCATCACCTCGCTCATCGTTGTCACCCAAACCATCCCCGACGGATGGTCGCTGGAGGTCGCCATCCCCATCGAGGCGCTGGGTAGCGGTCCTTTGGCCGCCGACCAGTGGTATCCCTTCACCTTCGCCCTGAAAGATGATGACGTGGGCCATGACAGCTCAACCCAAACCACACTGTTCTGGCAGGGCGATTCCACTTACTCCGTCCAATCAAACTGGGGAGCGTTACGGCTCAGCGGCCAGACCTACGATTTTCCGCAGCCGACAGCGACCCCCACGCCTACGCCAACCGTGACGCCCACCCCCGGCCGCGGTTCTATCAACGGCACGGTATGGCTCGATCGCGATGGGGATGGCTCTCAGGAGGCTGGAGAGCCGGGACTGGCAGGAGTCACCGTCCGGCTTCTGACCGGCGGCGTGCAGATCGGACAGACGACTACGGCGGGCGACGGCTCCTATCAATTCCCATCGCTGCCGCCGGGCACGTACCGGGTGCGGGAGCAGAACCCGCCCTGGCTGCGGTTCTCCAGCACACCTAACGATGTGCTCGTGATCCTGTCGGCAGGCCAGAACGCCACCGTGGACTTCGGCGACTGGAACGGGCGTCCCGTCTGGGTGCCGATGATCTTACGGGAGTGAAAAACCTTACCCCACTCCCTCTGTTTGGCCCTTTGGGTAGCGAAGGGCAGTGCCCTTCGCTACCCATACCAAGATATAGGGGGATGCCATAAAAGAGGCCGCATATATAGGACCCCAAAGAAAAAAGCCAAACTCCAGGGAGTGGGGACGCTGCCGCAGGCAGCAGGAGAGAGAGGAGAGGTCCCCCTCGCCGGTTTTGGCCGGGGCTCCGGCCGTATGCTATAATTTCGGCATGTCTACGAGATCGCCACACACGGCCCCGATGCCGGACGAGCCACGCGTGGGCCTCAGCCTGGCCATCCTGGCGTTGCTCATCCTCATCGTGGGGGCACCACTGGCCTACCCCGGCTTCCTACAAACCCACAGCGGCTTCCTGCCCGTCTACCACGCGCAGGAGCTGGCCGCCGGGGCCAACCCGCTCACCTGGACGCCTCACGTCGGCATCGATTTCGATCCCTGGCGAAGCGACGGCCGCGCGCCCTACCTGCTGGCCGCCATCGCCATCCACCTGGGGCTCACGGGCACCGCCGCCATCCGCCTCGTCCTGGCGATGGCGTTGACCCTGGGCGCCTGGGGCATGTACGCCTGGACGCGTCGTCGGCTGAACGCCCCGGCCGCGCTGGTCGCCGCGCTGGCCTACGCCTTCCTGCCCATAACGCTGAGCATCCTCTACGTACGCGGCGCCGTGGGCGAGGCCTGGATCTGGGCCCTCACTCCGTGGCTGCTATGGGGCGTCACCGCCGGCCCAAACGGGAGCCGTCCGGGCCAGATCGTCGCCGCCGTGGCCGCCGCACTGCTCCTGTGGTCCCAGGCGGGCCTGGCCGTCTTCGCCCTCATCCTGGCTGCGCTGGCGCTCCTCGTCACGCCGGGGAAACGCGCCCGCACCGCGATCGCCCTGGCCGCCGGGGTCGTCATCGGGCTGCTGGGGCTCATCCCCTGGCTGCGCACACCCGGCGCCGGGCCAAACCCGACGTTCGACGATCACTTCCTGTACCTCTTCCAGCTCCTGCTCCCCCAGTGGGGCTACGGCGTGAGCCGTCCGGGGTGGCAGGACACGCTCTCCTTCCAGGTGGGCGCCATCGCGCTGGGGCTGGCTCTGCTGACCGCCTACGGGTGGCACGTTCGGAAGCCGAAGCCCGAACGTGATCGCCTGCTCCTGCTGGCGGGCGGGGCCGTGCTGGTCACCCTCGTGCTCACGCTGGGGATCACCGCGCCGCTGTGGCGCATCACCGGCATGCGCCGGCTGCTGACCTATCCCTGGCAGATGTCGATCCTCGCCGCGCCGTGGCTGGCCCTGCTGGCCGGCAGCGCCGTCGAGCTGATCCCGCACCTGGACGCCCGCCCACGCTGGGCCGCCATCGTCGGGCTGGTCATCCTGGCCAGCTACCCATACCTCACGCCACAGTACACCCAGGTCGAGCCGAAGCCGGCGCCCGTGGCCATCCTGGGCGAGAACCAGATCGTCCTGGTGAATGCGGAGGTGACGGGCGAGATCCAGGCCGGCGGCACCGTGACCGTCACCCTCACCTGGCAGGCGTTGAAGCCGATGGACCTGGACTACACCGTGTTCATCCACATCGTGGACGAGGGCGAGCAGATCCGGGCACAGCGGGACAAGCAGCCCCAGGACGGGCAGCGCCCCACCAACGCGTGGGCCGTGGGCGAGGTCGTCGTCGACCCCCACCCGATCCCGCTTCCGGCCGATCTGCCCGCCGGGCGCTATCACATCAACCTGGGGATGTACGACTGGCGCACCGGGCAGCGGCTGCGCGTGGGCGACACCGATTTCATCAGGCTGGAGCCGTGACGTGACACACGAGATCGCAACCCAGGCCCCTGAGGGCCCTCAGGCCGAGATCACCGATCGACAGCGAGGGTGGGTCTACCCGCTCCTCGTGCTCCTGCTGTGCCTGTTCGCCATCGCCCCCTATCTGGAGCCCGGCTACTTCTGGAGCGCCCACGACGCCCGCCACGACGTCTATTTCCTGTTCGAATACGATCGGGCCGTGCAGGACGGCATCTGGTTCCCACGTTGGGGGCCGGACTTCACCTTCGGCTACGGCTACCCGTTCTGGGTGGTATATGGGCCGCTCTCCACGTTCATCGGCGAGCTGTTCCATCACTTCCTGCGCCTGGGCTGGGAAGCGTCCGTGGAGACGGTGTTCGCGCTCTCGATCCTGGCCAGCGCGATCGGGGTCTACGGCTTCATGCGGAGCTGGGCCGGCCGCCGCGCGGCGCTGCTGGCCGCCGTCGTCTACGTCTACGTCCCCTACCATCTGGTGGACATCTACGTGCGCGCCGCGCTGGCCGAGTCGGTGGCGCTGGCCATCATCCCGTTCGTCATGTGGGCCGCCCGGGAGACGACGCTGCGCCCCCGGCTGAGCGCGGCCACGGGCCTGGCCGTGGCCTACGCCGCGCTCATGCTCACCAGCAACCTGGTGACGCTGATCTTCACGCCGCTGCTGGCGCTGTACATCGCCGCGCTGATCCTGCATCAGGCGAACCGGGAGCAGCCGTGGCGGGCGCTGTCCAAGGAGTCGTTCTTCCCCCTGATCGCCCAGCTCCTGCGGCTGGGCATCCCGCCGGCGACGGGGCTGCTGCTGGGGTTGGGGCTCTCGGCGATCTTCTGGCTGCCCGCGCTGGTGGAGAGCAAGTACGTGAACCAGGCGCAATGGTACGGCGGATACTACAGCCCGCTCCAGCACGTGGTCTATCTGCACCAGCTCTTCTCGCCGCAATGGGGGTTCGGCATCAGCATCCCGGGGCCGGACGAGGCGGCGCAGGGCGGCATGAGCTACCAGATTGGCGCCGCCCCCTTCGTGCTGGCCGTGCTCTCGCTGCTGGTCGCGGCGCGGGCTCGCGGCCTGCTGAAGCTGGAGATGCGGTTCTTCCAGGCCGTGCTGGTGGGCGTGATCCTGCTCACGTTGCCCATCTCCGCCTGGGCCTGGAACCACCTGCCCGTCATCCCCTACGCCCAGTTCCCATGGCGCTACCTGATGCTGGCCATGTTCCCACTGGCGGTGCTGTCCGGCTCCCTGTTGCTATCAGAGGGGGGCAAGCCCGGCGCACAGGCCCGTTGGGGAGCGCTGCCCAGCCTGGAGACCCTGATCCTGGTCGCGCTGGTGATCCTGAGCAGCTACCCTTATCTGGACGTCCAGGTACACGAGCCGACGCCGGAGCAGGGCCCCGTGTCGCTGGCGGCCCTCATGCGCTTCCAGCGCTCGGCCGACGAGATGACGGGCGTGACCATCTGGGTCGATCCGGAGCAGCGGCCCCATTGGAGCCCGCTGGCCGAGGCATTCGCCAACGGCCAGGATGTGAAATCCAAGATCGACTATAGCGCAACCGGCAAGGACACCCTGCTCGCGGGCACGCTGGACATCGGCAGCCAGCACGAGAAGGTGGGCTTCCGGGCCATCGGCGGCGAGCGCCAGATCCGGTTCAACATCTTCTGGTTCCCCGGCTGGAAGGCGTACCTGCTGGAGAGCGAGGACGGCCCCATCGTCCGGGAGCTGCCGGTGACGCGGGAGGACGGGCCGCTGGCTCGCATCGTCGTCACCGTGCCGGAGGGGGATGGGTACATGCTCCTGCGGTTCGAGGACACGCCGATCCGCCGGGCGGGGAAGGCCATCTCCCTGGTGGCGATCGCGCTGATGGCCGGGATGTGGGCCGGGCGATGGTGGCTGCTGCGCGGGTGATCATGCCGTGAGATGATCCGGCGAGATTGCCATCAGGCAGGGGCGACTCGCCGAGTCGTCCCTATTCGGCGAATCGTCTTTACCTGTCAGATCGTCTTGATGTTATGCAGGGCCGGTTTTCAAAAGAGGGATGTCCATAGTAGGGGTACGGCGGTGTCGTACCCCATTGGCATCAAGCTAAGTATGATGAGAGCATATCCTTGCATCCTGAACCGTTCGGAGGTATGTCAGGCTCCTGTAGGGGCGACCTGCAGGTCGCCCCATTGGTATCAAGTTAAGCGATGCGGAAGCGTGGCCCCGCATCTCCGGGGTGGCTCGGAGGG
>JAADGJ010000101.1:0-23219 GCA_013152435.1 Chloroflexota bacterium
AATCGGGAGCAGGGCGTGACTGTCGTGGTGGTCACCCATGACCCCCGGGTGGCGCGCAGCGCGCAGCGAATCCTCACCATGCAGGATGGTCGGATCGTCGATGACCATCGGGTGCGGGACCCTCTGGTGGAGGATTTGCGTGATCTAGCGCGCTCTCAACTGGGACAGTTGCTGTTGGACGGGCGGATAGAGCCGCTCGAGAGGTTGGGGCTGGGGCCGGGCGGCCCTCTGGCCGAATCCGCCCGCGTGCTGCAGGAGTTGCTACGCAGGGCGATGGACCCGGCCCAGGGGGGGGTAGTAGAGGGGTAGCCCGCCGAGGAGGCGGAGTGTGGTCCTGGCAAACAGGCTCCGGCTGCACGATCATCTGTGTGGCCGGGGCTTATTTCTTGACGCCCCCGTCTCCCCGGGGTATAATGAATTTGAGTGAGCGCTCACTCAAATTTGAGTCGGTCGGAGGCCGGTGGCTTGGGCGGGGGATGGAGGGACGCAAGGACAACCCCGTCGTCATCGGCCGTGAGCGTCCTGGGAGGAGGTTGCCGTGATCGAGGGGATGCGGAGGGATGAGAGGGCGGAACGCCGCGCGGCGGCCCGGGAGCGGCGTGTGGAGAGGCGGACGGCGCAGATCCTGGACGCCGCCGCCCGGGTGTTCGCTCGCAAGGGATTTCACCGGGCCACCACGCGAGAGATCGCGGCCGAGGCCGGCGTGTCCGAGGGCACCCTGTACAACTACTTCGAGAACAAGCAGGCCCTCCTGGTCGCCATGTTGGAGCGCCTGGCCGAGATCGAGGCGCTGACCCGCACCCTGGAGGCCGGGGAGGAGCCCCCCGATGTCTTCCTGCGAGAGGTGTTACGCCGACGGTTTGCGCTCTTCAGGCGCAATGTGGACGTGGTGCGAGCGGTCCTGCCGGAGTTGCTCGCCCAGGAGGAATTGCGCCATGCCTTTCTGCAGCGCGTGATCCAGGTGACGAAGGAGGCCCTGCAGCCGTATATCGAGCGGCAGATCGCCCTAGGGAAGCTACGCCCGGCCGATCCGGAGAAGATGACGCTCGTCCTGCAGGGGCTCTTCCTGGGCTTGATGGTCATGGATTTGAGCGGTGAGCCGGTCATCACGCAGGGCGACCCGGATCTGCCGGATCAACTGGCCGATCTGTTGGTTCATGGCCTGGGAGCAGGAGGGGAGACATGTTGACCCGAACGCTCTCCATTGCTCGCAAGGAATTCCTGCACATCATCCGTGATCCGCGCACGCTGGCCACCATGTTCCTGATCCCGATTATGCAGTTGATGTTGCTGGGCTACGCGGCCACCAACGATGTCGGACACGTGATCATGGCCGTGTTGGACTGGGATCGCACGCCCGAGAGCCGGGCGCTGATCGACGCGTATCGAGCGACGGATTACTTCATCCCCAGGTATTATCCGCAGAGCGAGGAGGAGTTGCGAGACCTGATGGATCGGGGCAAGGTGCGGGTGGGGCTGATTATCCCGCCCGGCTACGGGCGGGATCTAGCGCGAAACGGCACCGCCCAGGTCGGCTTTGTGGTGGACGGCTCCGATCCAACGGTGGCCAATACGGCGTATGCGGCCGCGCAGAGCGTGGGACAGAGCATCGCCCTGGAGATGATCCAGCACCGCCTGGGGGGACAGGCCGTCCATGGGCCGGAGGTGCGGGCCCGCGTCTGGTACAACCCGGAACTGAAGAGCACCAACTTCATGATCCCCGGCCTCATCGGCATGATCCTGCAGACGCTGGCGATGCTCCTCACCGCGCTGGCGTTGGTACGAGAGCGGGAGAAGGGCACCATCGAGCAGTTGATCGTCACCCCACTGCGGGCCTCGGAGCTGATCGTCGGGAAGATCCTCCCGTATGTCCTGGTCGCGTTCTTCGATCTGGGCGAGGTATTGCTGATCGGCACCCTCTGGTTCAAGGTGCCCATCAACGGGAGCGTGCTCTTGCTGGTGGAGCTGTCGTTGCTCTTCCTGGTGACCGCGTTGGGGATCGGCCTGATGATCTCCAGCGCGGCGCAGACGCAGCAGGAGGCCATGTTCCTCAGCTTCTTCACCATCGTACCCTCGCTCTTCCTGTCTGGCTTCTTCTACCCGTTGGACGCCATGCCGGCCTTCCTGCAGATGGTTAGCTACGCGATCCCGCTGCGCTACTTCCTCATCATCGCGCGCAGCGTGATCATCAAGGGGGTGGGCATCGAGGCGCTGCGTGAGCCGGTGTTGGCGCTCTGCCTCTTCGCGCCGGTGACGCTGACGCTGGCCGTGTTGCGCATGCGTAAGCAGACGGTGGCATGATGGAGAGGACTCGTCACGCGCTTACGGAACGCGATGTGGCTCACGCCGGGTATGCGATCGAGGCGGAGGGTTTGACCCGGCACTTCACGAGCGCGCACGGCGGCCGCCAGATCGTGGCGGTGGACGGATTGGATCTGCGCGTGCCGCGCGGCTGCATCTTCGGCCTTGTGGGGCCGGACGGGGCGGGCAAGACGACGACCATCCGCATGTTGTGCGGCATCCTGCCCCCCACGGCGGGCACGGCCAGGATCTCCGGGCACGATGTGGTTCGGGAGGTCGACCGCGTTCATGAATGCGCGGGGTACATGTCTCAGCGCTTCACCCTGTACGAGGACCTCACCGTCGAAGAGAACATCCGCTTCTTTGCGAACATCTTCGGCATCCCGCCTCGCCAGCGGGAGGAGCGCATGGTCCAGTTGCTGGAGTTCGCCGGCCTGAGCCCGTTTCGCCGTCGCCGGGCCGCGCACCTTTCCGGTGGGATGAAGCAGAAGCTGGCCCTGGCCTGCACCCTGATCCATGAGCCGGAGGTGCTCATGCTGGACGAGCCTACCACAGGCGTGGACCCGGTCGCCCGTCGTGATCTCTGGAAGATCCTCTACACGCTGCTGGGGCGCGGCGTGACGATCCTCGTCAGCACGCCATACATGGACGAGGCCGAGCGGTGCAACATGGTGGCGTTCCTTTTAGGAGGGCGGCTGTTGGCCGTGGGGACGCCGGACGAGTTGAAGCGGCGCTTCCCCTGGCGGGTGCTGGCGTTACGGGCCAGGCCGTGGGAGGCCGCCCGGCGCATCGCGCGGGATATACCCGGCGTGGTCGATGTGCAGGTCATGGGGGACGTGCTGCATCTCTTCGTGGAGGACGAGCGGATGGTTCGCCCCGCTCTGGAGCGGGCCCTTGAGGATTCCGACGTGGAGGTGCGCTCCCTGCGGTGGGTGTCTCCATCCATGGAGGATGTCTTCATGGAGCTGACGGCGCGAGCGGAGAGGGAGCGATGAGCACATCGCCCTATGCTGTGGAGGTCGAGGGGTTGACGCGTCGATTCGGCGATTTCGTCGCCGTGGATCACATCTCGTTCCGCATCCGGCGCGGGGAGGTCTTCGGCTTCCTGGGACCGAACGGCGCCGGCAAGACGACGACCATCCGCATGTTGTGTGGCATCCTCTCCCCCAGTGAGGGCACGGCTCGCATCCTGGGCATCGACGTGGCACGGTATCCTGATCGGGTCAAACAGCACATCGGCTACATGTCGCAGCGGTTCTCGCTCTATGAGGACCTGACCGTGCGTGAGAACCTGGAGTTCTACGCGGGCGTGTATCAGGTGCCGCGCCGGGAGCGCAAAAGGCGCGTGCGGGAGCTCATCGAGATGGCGGGGCTGACCGGACGCGAGCGAGAGCTGGCGGGGCACCTGTCCGGCGGCGTGCGCCAACGGCTGGCGCTGGGGTGCGCCATCCTGCATCGCCCGCCTATCCTCTTCCTGGATGAGCCCACCAGCGGGGTGGATCCCACCTCGCGGCGGCGCTTTTGGGACATGATCTATGGGCTTGCCGAAGAGGGCGTGACGGTGATGGTCACCACGCACTACATGGACGAGGCTGAGCGTTGCCACACCGTGGGGCTGATCCACCAGGGTCGGCTGGTCGCCCTGGGATCCCCTGACGATCTGAAGGAGACCCGGATGCGTGGGCAGATCCTGGAGATCGACTGCGAGCCCTCCATGGCCGCCATCGATGTGCTGATGCCGCTACCCGAGGTGCAGGAGGTCGCCCTGTATGGGCTGTTGTTGCATGTCACCGTCGCTGACGCGACCGCGGCGATCGGCCCCATCCGGGCGGCGCTGTCCGCGGCCGGCATCACCGTGCGCTCGTTGGAGCAGGTGTCGCCCACATTGGAGGACGTCTTCATCTCCCTGGTGCGCTCTGGACAGCGCTCCCCAGCGCAAGGTGGAAACGCTTCGGATCTCTCCCCTTGACAGGCTGCTATTCTCGACTATAATTTAGCACAGGCTAAATCTTGGATCCCGGCCTTTCCAGACGGGCACTATGGGCAGGCGAACATGCGCAGTCCGGCTGTGGAAGATTACCTGCGTGTTATCTACAATCTGCAGGAGCACGGCGTGGCGGCCACCACCACGGCATTGGCGGCAGCTCTGGAGGTGAGGCCGGCCTCGGTCACCAATATGCTCAAGCGGCTGGCCGCTCTGGGCTTGGTGGACTATGTGCCCTATCGGGGCGCCACGCTGCTCCCCGATGGTGAGCGCATCGCGTTGGAGGTGGTGCGACATCATCGCCTGCTGGAATTGTACCTGGCCGATGTCCTGGGCGTCCCCTGGGATCGGGTGCACGAGGAGGCCGATCGGCTGGAGCACGTGATCTCGGAGGATCTGGAGGAGCGACTGGCCGCCGCGTTGGGGGAGCCGATCGCGGATCCCCACGGCGACCCCATTCCCACGCCGGACTTGCAGGCCCGGGAGATGCAGGGGACGCCGCTTGATCGGTGTCCTTCCGGTCGGGAGATGATCGTGGTGCGGGTCGTCGAGCAGGAGCCGGGGACCCTGCGCCGACTGGCGCGATGGGATATACGGCCGGGGACGCGGGTGGTCCGATTGGAGGATCCCACGCCGGAGGGCCGTGTGCGCATTCGCGTGGGGGAATGTGAGCGCGTGATCGATTCGCGATTGGCCGGCCGGATCCTGGTAACGGAGCCGGCTGCCGACGATCTTCCCGCTGCCTGAGCTCGTCTCGCATGACATGAGAGGAAAGGGAGACTATGATCCAGATGCCCTTCTTCGTCGTGGCGCTTTTGATCGGGGTGATCCTTCTCGAAACGATCGCTCTCCTATGGCTCTATCGCGGCCGGCGGGAGATGCATCAGAGCCATCGACGTGAGGCGATGGAGGACTTCCTCAAGGAGCTGTACGACCTGGTGCCGGAGGGCCAGGCGATCGGGATGCGGCGGTTAGCCGATGCGGCGCACCAGGCGCCGTCCACGTTGGAGCGCATGTTGGAGCCGTTGGAGCGCGCCGGCTGGGTCGTGCGGCAGCCGGCGGGCGATGTTCGGATCACCGAGGCGGGGCGAGCGCGTGCGATTCAACTCACTCGGGCGCATCGACTCTGGGAGCGCTATCTGGCCGAGGAGGAGGATGTTCCCCTGGAGGCGGTGCACGCTGAGGCGCATCGGCGGGAGCATTCGCTGACGCCGGAGGAGGCTGATCGCCTGGACGAGCAGTTGGGCTTTCCCACGCGAGATCCTCATGGGGATCCGATCCCGGATCGCGAGGGGGAGATGCGGGAGAAGGTGGGCGATCCCCTGACGGCGTGGCCGGAGGGGAAGCCCGCGCTCATCACCCATATGGAGGACGAGCCGCCTGCCTTGTTCGCCCAGCTGCTCGCGATGGGGTTGTCGCCAGGCGTTCGCCTAGTCATCGAGCATCGTGAGGGAGACCGGCTGCGCGTCCGGTATGATGATCTGACGGTCCCCCTGGCTCCGGCGGCTGCCGAGCGCATCTTCGTCCAGGAGGCGCCCCCCGACGCGGTGCCGCTGAGCAGCCTGCGCGTGGGACAGCAAGGGGTCGTCGTGGAAGTGCAGGAGACGGGGAAGACGCTGCGGCGTATGCTGGATATGGGGCTGGTGCCCGGCGCGGAGGTGGAGGTCGTGCGCACGGCACCTTTGGGAGACCCCATCCAGTATCGGGTCAAGGGAGCCTCCATATCCCTGCGCCGGCGGGAGGCCGCGCGGATCCTGGTGATGCCGCAGGATGGCCTGCCGACGGATTAGGAAAGGGGTTGTCCTGCTTTCGCTGGTGTTTTCTCTCCGTCTCACGTTTCAGTGTGTGCTGCTCCGGACGTGGTTTGCAAGGCGGGGTATGGAAAGGGTCAGGATGGGAAGGGAAAAGGAGCGTTGAGGTATGATGTCGCATCACGCACATGCACAGGCGGTCCTGGCGGAGCTGGCGGGGGAGGGACGACGAGAGGATGTGATTGTCATCGCCTTGACCGGAAACCCGAACGTGGGGAAGAGTACGCTGTTCAACGCGCTGACGGGGCAGCGGCAGCACACGGGCAACTGGCCGGGCAAGACGGTGGCGTTGGCGTTCGGCGAGTTTGAGTTTCAAGGGGAGACGGTGCACGTCGTGGACCTGCCGGGCACCTATAGCCTGGCGGCTCAGTCTCCGGAGGAGGTGGTCGCCCGGGATTTCGTCATCCAGGGCGGCGCCGACGTGGTCATCGACATCGTGGATGCCACCAATCTGGAGCGGAATCTGAACCTGACGCTGCAGCTGCTGGAGCTGACGGATCGGGTGGTCATCGCGTTGAACCTGATCGATGAGGCGAAGCGCTCCGGCATCGAGGTGGATGCGCAGGCCCTGGAGAAGTTCCTGGGCGTGCCGGTGGTGCCCATCGTCGCCCGGGATGGCACGGGAGTTCCGGAGCTGATCGCCATCTCCTTGGATGTGGCGCGTGGTCGTCGCCCCACGCGCCCGATTCGCGTGGATTATGGGCTGGCACTGGAGCGAGCGATCGACCATTTGGCGGAGCGCATCCGCTCGCTGGGAGTGAACGGACGAAGCCGTTGGCTGGCGCTGAAGCTGCTGGAGGATGATCCGGAGATCACCACGGCGTTCCGGGTGGGAGATCTCTCGGCCTGCTGCCTGGCGCGTGAGAAGGACATCTTGTACGAGGAGGCGGCCGCGCCCGTAAATCCTGCCCCCGACTCGGAGCTGGCGACGATCCTGGCCGAGGCGGAGGCGATCGCGGAGGGCATGACGCCGGACGCTCGCGTGGAGATCGTGCGACGACGCTACGCCGTCGCGCATGAGGCCGTGCAGCGGACGGTGCGACGGTTCGACACCTTCGGCGCGGGGTTGACGGAGCGGCTGGATCGGATCATCACGCACCGCTTTTGGTCCTGGCCGATCATGCTGGCCATGCTGGCGGCTGTCTTCTGGATCACGATCAAGGGGGCGAATATCCCCTCGGAGTGGCTGGCGACCGGGTTTGACTGGCTGGCTCACACGACCCGTGTGTTGCTGCAGGGCATCGGCGCGCCCTGGTGGGTGGAGGGGTTACTGGTCGACGCCCTCATCGTCGGCTTGGGGGCGGTGATCAGCGTCATGCTCCCGCCCATGGTCATCTTCTTCACCCTCTTTGCTCTGATGGAGGATTGGGGCTTCCTGCCGCGGGTGGCGTTCAACCTGGACCGGGTGATGCGAGCCGTAGGCTCGCAGGGGAAGCAATGTCTGATTTGCGCCATGAGCTATGGTTGTAACATCACGGGCATCATGTCGGCTCGCATCATCGACAATGAGAAGGACCGGATCGTGGCCATCCTCACCAGCCCGCTGATCATCTGCAACGGTCGCTTCGGCGCGGGTGTGGTGCTGGTGATCATCCTCTTTGGCCAGAATGCCGTTCCCGTGATGATTAGCCTGGTCCTGCTCAGCCTGATGGCCGTCTTCCTGGCGACGTTCCTCCTGAACCGCACGATCTTTCGGGATGAGCCGGGCGGCTTCGTGCTGGAGCTGCCGCCGTATCGTACGCCGCAGATCGGCCCTGTGGTCTGGCGGGTGCTGGTGGACAAGGTGGCGGACACCATGGGGCGCGCCATCCAGATCGCCGCCCCGACGGTGGTGTTGATCTGGCTGATGGGGAACTTCCCACGCGGCGTGCCCTTTGAGCAGACGCCCATCGGATGGCTAGTGCGCCTGCTCGAGCCGCTGGGACGGCCGTGGCAGCTTAGCGGCGAGGCTATGGCCGCTCTGCTGTTCACCCTGCCGGCCAAGGAGATCGTCGTGCCCAGCCTGGCCATGACTTACGGCCTGCAGTCCAGCCTGGCGGATTCCCAGGCGGTATTGGATTATCTGGCGGCCAGCTGGACGCCGCTTACGGCGTACACGTTCATGGTCTTTTACATGTTGTATCTGCCCTGCCTGGTGACCACGTGGGCCACCTGGAAGGAGACGCGCAGCCTGAAGTGGACGGTCTTGGGCATCGTGGTGCCGCTGATCGTGGCGACCATCATCACGACGATCGTCTTCCAGGTCGGCCGTCTGATCGGGTTGACCTGAGGGTGTAAGGCTTTGACGGACGAACCCCCGGCTCTCTCGAGAGGCCGGGGGTCTTGCGTGCCGGATTGTCCCTGCCCTACAGATGGGCTTTGATCTGTTCGGCGGCGGCGCGGGTCATGCCGGGCACGGCCGCCAGCTCCTCCACGGAGGCCTGCCGGATGGCGTCCAGTGAGCCGAAGCGCCGGAGCAGCGCCTGTCGCCGCTTAGGGCCGATGCCGGGGATCTCATCCAGCGCGGAGGCCAACGCGGCCTTGCGGCGGCGATTACGCTGGTGGGTGATGGCGAATCGGTGCGCCTCGTCCCGGATGCGCTGCACCAGGTGGAGGGCCTCGGAGCCGCGCGGCAGGATTACAGGATCGGATCGGTCAGGGAGGAAGATCTCCTCGTGTTGCTTGGCCAACCCCACCACCGGCACAACCTCACGCAGCCCGTACTCCTCCAGCACCTCCAGCGCCACGTTGAGCTGCCCCTTGCCGCCGTCGACGATGACCAGATCGGGGAGGCGCGACCACACGGCATCTCGCTTGCGGGCCTTCTGGCCGGGATCGGGGCCTTCGGCGGCCTCCACGGCGCGACGGAACCGGCGACGCAGCACCTCCCGCATGGCCGCGTAGTCATCCGGCTGACCGGCCTGCCCCACCGATCGCACGTTGAACCGACGATAGTCCGACTTGAGGGGCACGCCCTTGGCGAAGACCACCATGCTTCCGACCGTGTGGGTGCCCTGTAGCGTGGAGATGTCGTAGCACTCGATACGGGAGGGCGGCGAGTCCAGCCCCAGGTACTCCTGCAGCTCCGCCAGCGCCTCCGTCTGCCGGTGGGTGTCGGCCTGCCATTGGGCCTGGAGCGCCTGTAGGGTCTCCCGGGCGTTCTCCACGGCCATCTGCACGAGCTGTCGTTTGGGACCGCGACGGGGCACCTTCAGGGTGACGCGAGATCCTCGCTTGGAGCGCAGCCACTGCTCGATGATCGGCCGCTCGTCCAGGTCCAGGGGGAGCAGGATGTGAGGTGGGATGTAAGCCGCCTCGTCGTAGAACTGCTTGAGGAAGGCCCCCAGCAGCTCGCCGTTCTCCTCCGTCGTGACGCCGTCCAGGACGAAGGTCTCCCGGCCGATCAGCCGGCCTCGTCGGACCTGGAAGACCTGCACGCAGGCCTCGTCCTGGCGGGGATCGTAGGCGAAGGCGACGACGTCCTCGTCCTCCTGTTTCCCGGAGACCACCTTTTGCCGCTCGACGATCCGCTCTGCCGCCTGGATCTGATCGCGATAGAGGGCGGCTCGCTCGAATTGCCAGGCCTCGGCCGCCTGCTGCATCTTGCGTTGGAGATCGGCCAGCACCGCGTCGGTGTTGCCCTCCAGGAAGTCACACAGCCCCTGGATGATCTCTCGATACTCCTCGCGGGTGACGGCGCCGATGCAGGGGCCCGCGCAGCGCTTGATGTGGAAGTACAGGCAGGGCCGTGCATCCTTTCCGGTGATCTCCCGGTTGCAGTCCAGGAAGGGGAAGACCCGACGCAGCGCGTCCAGGGTCTGGCGAACGGCCGCCGCCGAGGTGAAGGGCCCGTAGTATCGCGCGCCGTCTCGCGCCATGCGCCGCACGATGGTGACCTTGGGGAAGTCATCTTGCCAGTGCACCTTGATATAAGGATAATTCTTATCGTCCTTCAGGCGCACGTTGTAGCGGGGCTGGTAGCGTTTGATGAGCTCGTTTTCTAGGATGAGCGCTTCCAGCTCCGTGTCGGTGACGATCCATTCCAGGTCGGCGACATCCTGGACGAGGCGGCGCGTGCGCGCGCTGTGGCCGGCGGACAACTGGAAGTAGGAGCGCACGCGGCTTCGCAGGTTGACCGCCTTCCCCACGTAGATCACCCTCCCACGCGCGTCCCTCATCAGGTAGACACCCGTGCGGGAGGGCACCGTGTCCAGTTTGGCCTGGAGTTTCTCGGAAATTCGGCGAGCCATGCTAATATTTTAACATTCGGTCGGGGCCGGGTCAAAGCGCTCCGACGCAGGCGGCGTGTTTCCCTCCCCGTATGGGCTTGCTCCTTGACCCTGCCCGCGACCGGGCGCGATAATCGGGGGCGGGTTTGCGTTGCGTATTGCGTGTTGCGTGGGTGAACGGGGTTGACCTTCATCATCAGTGACAGGAGTGTCTTATGCCTTATCGAGCGTTGGAGTTGACTGGTATTCGCACCTATCATCTGGGTGAGCGACGGAACCTGGTGACCCTGGCCGATCTCATCGATCCGGACGCGCCCGCTCCTCCCTTCGATAACCCGGAGCTGGGCGAGGTGGCCGATCGGATCATCGCCGCCCGGGGGGCCGGCCGCCCCGTGATCTGGATGATGGGGGCCCACGTGATCAAGTGCGGCCTCTCCCGACTGCTCATCGACCTGATGGAGCGCGGCATCGTGACCCATGTGGCCACCAATGGCGCCGGTTCCATCCACGATTTCGAGTTGGCCCTCATCGGCGAGACCAGTGAGGATGTCGCCACCTCCATCGAGGACGGCACGTTCGGCATGGTGGAGGAGACCGGCGCCCTGATGCATCAGGCGCTGCGGGAGGGGGCGCGTCTGGGGATGGGCTACGGCGAATCCATCGGCCGTTTCATCGCTCAGGACGATCGCTTCCGATGCCGGGATATCAGCATCGCCTACACCGCTTACCGGCTGGGCATCCCCTTCACCGTGCATGCTACCATCGGCACGGACATCATCCACCAGCATCCGGCGTGCGACTTCGGCATCCTGGGGTGGGCATCCGGACAGGATTTCAAGATCTATTGCGCCTCCGTCAGCGAGCTGGAGGGGGGCGTCTTCCTCAATTTCGGGTCCGCCGTCACCGGGCCGGAGGTGTTCCTAAAGGCGCTGTCCATCGCTCGCAATCTGGGCCACACCGTCGCGCACATCACCACCGCCAACTTCGACCTGATCCCCCTGGGCGATTATCGCAGCAAGGTGGGCATGGACGACCCCGCCTATTATTACCGACCGCGCAAGAACATCGTCAATCGTCCGACCTCATTGGGCGGCAAGGGATTCCATATCACAGGGGATCATCGAGAGACCATCCCGAACCTGCATCATCGCGTGGTGGACGCCCTGGATCGGGTGCCGGTGCCCTCGCAACGTTTGGAGATCAGCGACCCGACCCAGATGCTGGCCCGGGAGTTCCCCGCCGCGGCGGCTCAGCTCGATGCATTGGTGCAGCGCTCTCCCGCGTTGCAGGTGGTCGCGCCCGCGCTGGCCCGCGCGTTCATCCTCATCGCGCGCAGCCTGGAGCGGGGCGGGATCCTCTTCCTATGCGGCAATGGGGGCAGCATGGCCGACGCGTTGCATATCTCCGGAGAGCTTCTCAAATCGTATGCCCGCCCCCGTCCCCTGCCCGAGGGGATCCGTCGGCGCTTTGCAAACGTCCCGGAGGGCCGCTTCGTCTCCAAGCATCTGGAGGAGGGGCTGCGCGCCGTCGTCCTAGGCGCGAACCTCTCGCTGGCCAGCGCGGTGGATAACGATAACCCCCAGCGCGCCATGGGGCTGGCGCAGGAGCTGTACGCGCTGGCGCGGCCGGGCGATGTCCTGTTGGGGATCTCCACCAGCGGCAGCGCTCGTAATGTCTGTCATGCGGCCCAGGTGGCCCGCGCGCTGAACCTGAGCGTGATCGCGCTGACCGGGGAGCGGGAGAGCGAGCTCGGCCGGCTGGCCGATGTCGCCATCCAGGCTCCCGGCCGACGCACCGATCGCGTGCAGGAGCAACACGTCCTGATCTATCACACGCTCTGCGCCATGTTGGAGGATCACTTCTTTGGGACAGGCGAGGAACGGTAGGCGAGGGGCGAGCGCTTTCGTCCTTCGGTTTCCGTCTTTCATCCTCGAGAGGAGAGGATATGGACATGAGCACATTGACCTTCCAGCGCCTGGAGGAGATGCTGTCGGCGTTGGCTGGAGCTCGCGTTCTGCTCATCGGTGATCTGTGTCTGGACGCTTACTGGTACGCGGATATGACCCGCTCCGAGCTGTCCCGGGAGACGCCGCGGTTTCCGCTGCCCATCGTGACGGAGACCTACAGTCCCGGCGGCGCGGCCAACGTGGCGGCCAACCTGGCCGCGCTGGGGGTGGGGCACGTTCAGGCCATCGGCGTGCTGGGGAATGACTGGCGCGGGGAGATCCTGATGCGTGAGCTGGCGGATCGGGGCATCGACCTCTCCGCCGTGGTGCGCTCCCTCCAGCGCACCACGCCCACGTACATCAAGCCCATCCGGCGGGGCTACGGCGATGTGGAACAGGAAGACAGCCGCCTGGATTTCCAGGACTTCGCCCCCCTGCCGGCGGATCTGGAGGATGCGGTGATCGAGGCGGTGCGCGGCGCCATCGCGGCCGCTGATGCCGTCATTCTCGGCGATCAGTTGGACCCTGGCGTGATCACGCCGCGCGTGCGAGCGGCGCTCATCGAGATGGCCGCGGCCGATCCGGAACGTCCCTTTGTGGTGGACTCCCGCAAGCATATCGGCGAGTTCCGGGCGATGATCCTGAAGCCCAACGAGCTGGAGCTGGCTCAGGCCATGGCCCCCGACCGGAAGGGGGTCATCGATCGATCCATGGTGGAGGAGATGGGCCGGGCGTTGGCCCGTCGGTCGGGACGCCCTTGTTTCGTCACGCTGGGATCGGACGGCGCGCTGCTCTGTCGTGAGGATGGGACGGTGCATCTGCCCGCCGCTCCGGTGCGCCCGCCGCTGGACATCGTGGGCGCGGGGGATGCCTTCCTGGCGGCTCTGGGGGCCGCGCTGGCTGCCGGGGCCGCGTTGGAGGAGGCAGGGAGCCTGGGCAACCTGGCCGCGGCCGTGGTGGTGGAGAAGCTGAATCAGACCGGCACCGCCTCTCCTGACGAGTTGCGTGAGCGGCTGGAGCTGGCCCAACGAGTGGAGGACGCCTCATGACGCCCTTCGACTGGCTGGAAGTACTGAATCCGAACGTATCCCTGGGACATATTCGACACGCCCTCTTCGACTTCGACGGCACCATCTCCACCATCCGACAGGGCTGGGAGGGGATCATGCGGCCGTTGATGGTGGAGATGATCTGCGATGGCGCCGATGTGCCGCCCGAGCGGCGGGAGGCCATCGAACGGGAGGTGGCGGAGTACGTGGATCGTTCCACCGGCATCCTGACCATCCGGCAGATGGAGTGGCTGGCGGAGGCCGTGCGGCGGCATGGCCTGGCGAGGGAGCCGCGCTCGGCTCGGGAGTATAAGGCCATCTACAACGAGCGGCTGCTGCGGCCAGTGCGAGAGCGCCTGGGCCGCCTGGAGCGCGGCGAGGTCACCGTCGATGACCTGATGATCGCCGGCGCCCGTCGTTTCCTGGAGCTGTTGGTCGAGCGGGATGTCATCCTCTATCTGGCGTCGGGGACGGATCACGAGTACGTGATGGAGGAGGCCGGCGCGTTGGGGATCGTCCACCTGTTCTCAGGCGGAATCTACGGCGCCCTGGACGAGACCGAGGCACATGACAAAGCTCGTATCATCCAGCGCATCCTGGATGATCACGACCTGCACGGGGCCGAGCTGGTGGTGGTGGGCGATGGCCCGGTGGAGATCCGAGAGGCGAAGGATCGGGGGGCGCTGGCGTTGGGCGTCGCCTCGGATGAGGTGCGCCGGCGCGGCTGGAACGAGCGAAAGCGACAGAGGCTGATCAACGCCGGCGCCGACCTGCTGATCCCGGACTTCACCCAGGCCGAGACGCTGGCCCGGATCCTCTTTGGGGAGCTGGCGTTGCCCTCTTGAAGGAGGGCGGTGGGAGAAAAGAGGGCCCGACCTCTCGGCCGGGCCCTTTCTTTATGCCACCAGGCGATCGTATCACACGGTTGCGGAAGGGATTTCCGCCGGGGCCTGTGCCTGCCGTGCGACCTGGCCGAACAGGTGGAACTCCACCATCGCCGCCCAGAAGCCCGCGAAGAGCAGGCCGATGCCGCACAGGAGGGTGCCGACGATGGCGCCCACGAGGCCGGCGACCATGCTCCCGATCAGGGCGACGATGATGCTGCCGATGTGTTCCCGGGTGAAGGCGAAGATCTCCCCGAATCGGAGCCCGGAGCTGATCTCCTCCGTCTCGGCGAAGAGGTTGAGGATCCCCGGGACGGCCAGCGCCAGCAGGATGCTCCAGATGGTGGAGATGCAACTGAGACAGATGGAGAGGATGGCGGCCAGTCCTTCCAGATCCGTGTTGCCCAGGAGCGCGGAGAAGAGGGCGGAGATAACCGCTATCACGATGATGGGTAGGCTCCAGATCAGAAAGATGACGAAGAGTTTAAGACCTGTGACCGCCTTGTCTCCCCAGTTGTCCCATCGTGGCAGTGGATATTCCACGCCGTCTCGTACGTTTTTGAAGAGTTCGACCGCGTAGCCCTGAAGAACGAAGAAGAAGAAAAAGCCGATGAGGATCGGGGAGAGCAGAACCCCTCCCAGGACCATGAGGCCGCCGATGAGGACCTTCGACGTCCACTCGGGATCCTCGAAGACGAAGGTGAGAGCCTTGCCGATGTCCATGAGTTTCCTCCTGATGAGCTGCGATCCGTTGAGCGGCAGACGGGAGATGGAACCGGTTCGATTATAACAAAGAGCGCGTAAGTCTGCAATGCTCCGTGACTACCAGGTGGCTGACGTTTAGACGACGGGTGGTCTAGAAGGGAAGGCCCAGCCAGCGAGATAGGGCGCCCCGTATCAGGTTCAGAGCCAGGATCTCCATCAGGGCCAGCGCCAGCCCGGGCACGAGCACCATCGCCGCGTCCCCCCAGGTCTCGGCCACGCCGTCCCTGCGCAGCGCCAGCGCCACGATCATGGTGTTCACCATGGTCAGCAAGGCCAGGACGCCCAGGACGCTGAGGAGGGCGGCCGGGTATAGCAGCGATGCCCATTCGCTCCGTATCGCCAGGACGATCAGCGTCGACAGGAGCATCCATCCCAGCAAGTCCCGCCAGCCTCGCAGCGTAGGTTGAGCCAGAGGGCGACGCCATACGGTGAGGTTGAAGAAGGGGAGGAACAGGGCCGTCAGCGCCATGCCCTCCAGAGTTCCTGTGGCCAGGCGCAGAAGGTTGCTCGGCTCGTATAGGTGCGGCAGGCCCGGGAAGAAGGTCAGGTAGGAGTTGAGGCCGTCGAACCCCCAGATGGCGAGGAAGGCCAGAAGCATCGCGAGGATGGAGCGCCGCGGCAGTTGCCCGGCGCGGATGCGGCCTGTGGCCGCCAGCCACAATAGCCCGCCCAGCGCGGCCAGGTACTGTCCGCTGCATCGGGCGCACAACGGCAGCGGCCGCCCACCGAGCACGTAGGTGCGATCGAGGATCTGGTGGCAAACCGCGTACCCGACGCGGTCTGCCTTACTCAGCAGGCCGCCGGGAGCGACGATGATGATCCCGAGGATGATCAGGAGGGAGATGCCCCATAGCAACCGTTGGGTCGGCGAGTGAGCTTCGCCCCCTCTCCCCGCCTCCCCCGTCGATGATTTTCCTGTTTCTGTGGTCATTGTGGGCTCCTGCTGGATTATAAATCGGGAGGGGGGCTTTGGGAAGTGGTAGAATGGGGCGATTGGCGGGATGTGCCACCGATCGTGCCCGTGTTTGACCTCTCACGCTCGTGGAATTATAATCGACTATGTTGTGAAAGTGGTGTAGAAGGGGTGCTATATGGCGGTGCGCCAGATTATCACGATTGAGGACCCGATCTTGCGCCAGCGATCGCGCAAGGTGCGGGAGTTTGGTCCGGAGCTAGGGCAGCTCATCGACGATATGATTGAGACGATGCGGGAGGCCCCTGGGGTGGGATTGGCGGCGCCGCAGGTGGGTGTGTTGCAGCGCGTGATCGTGGTAGAGGTGCCCAAGGACGAGGAGGATCCCGAGGCGGGCACCCTCTTGTATGAGATGGTCAACCCGGAGATCGTGAAGGCCGCCCGGGAGATCGTCGAGGGGGAGGAAGGCTGCCTTTCCATTCCGGGCTACGTGGGCGACGTGCCGCGTCATACCATGGTGGTCGTGCGTGGGCAGGATCGGTTTGGCCGCCCGGTGCGCGTGCGAGCGCATGGGTTCCTGGCCCGCGTCTTCCAGCATGAGATCGATCACCTGGACGGGGTGCTATTCATCGATCGTGTGACGAGCCCGGAGAAGATCCGCAAGATCGAGCCGGAGGAGGAGTTGGAGGGAGAGGCCGCCGAGGCCGCGGCCGCCATGGAGCTGGCCGATTCGGGCTCTTGAGGGGCACGGGAAAGCGCACACGGGCGCCGGGGGCTCTTCCCCGACGCCCGTTTTTGTTTCCCGTGGATCGTGTGCGGGAGCCCGTGGGCCGATCGGTCCGGGGGGTTACTGGAGCAACCTCCGGATGATGGTGCCCACCCCCTCGACCCGGTCGAGGATCCGGCCCGAGTCGGCGTAGTCGATGCCCATGCCCACCGCCCACGTGATGACGGCCAGGTATGCAACAGCGGAAAGGAGCATGGCCTGGGTTCCCAGGACGGTGGTGAGCAGTCCCCCGATCAGCGTGACCGTCCGGGCTGCCTGCGTGATCAGGTCCACGTGATTGTCGAAACGGGTGCGCAGGAGCTTGATCTCCGTGGCGGTCTGGTCCAGCTTCTCCACCGTCAGGCTGGGCTGCGCCAGGGCCGTCTGTGCCAGTTGCTGGGTATCCTCTACGGCCAGTGCCCAGCGCAACGTGGCATCGAGCTGATCCCCGCTCAGCCACCGCCGCAGCATGTTCTCGATCTTTTCCTTCAGCGAGTCCAGCGCCTCCTCGCCCAGCCAGGAGGTCAGTGCCGTGATCGCCTTTTTCAGCCGGTCGACACCCAGCCGAATCAGACGCCCGAGGTTGGGGATCTGTTCCAGCTCCAGCCCCAGCATCTGGAGGGCCCGGAGGACCGCGTCCTCATCCAGGCGGGAGAGCGCCTCCGCGCAGGCCATGATGGCCTGGTGAACACCCTCGACCAGCGCTTCCAGCGTCTCGGAAGTGACGGCCTGGAACGTTTGGACGGCCTTTTGCAGGGAGAGGGATCGGAAGGCCTCCACCTCTGGCGCCTCGGCCGGACGGAGCATCCCGCGGGTGGCGGAGGGTGGCTGGGTGATCGGCTCCGTCAGCGGACGTCGGAGCGCCCGCGTCGTCTCCTCCAGCGCCCCCAGCGCCTCGGTCAGCGATGGAGGTGTGGTGGCGATGGTGCGGGAGTCCGGCGTCGTAGGTTCCCCCTCGCCCACCGCCTGACCTGCCGCCACGAGCACGTAGGCCACCTGGAAGTCCGTCACCAGGCTGGCCAGGCCGTCCACGCTGACCCGTTCGGCCTGCGCGGCCGATCGGGTAGTGCCCAGGCGGCCCAGCATGAACATGTGATACCGCTCGCTCGCCTGATCGTAGCGGGTGTAGGCTTGCTCCATCTCCGTGATCGCGAACTCGATCGCGGCCGGGTCGCTCTCGGCCAGTGCCTCCTGCAGATCCTGTCCTGCCAGCACGAGAGTGCGAGCGCTCAGTAGAAAGTCGCTGGTATACAGGACGTGGCTTTCGGGCATCTCAAGACTCCTTTCACATGGAGGGGAGATCCACGGGATTCTGGTTTCCAGAGAGAGGCGTTGTTGCCGTGGAGCATTATAGAGGCGCATGTGAGGAAAGTCAATCGTTTGACAGAAGTCGGGGAATATGGCATAATCCGCGTGCCAATTGAAGAGTGTAACAACTGTGAACCGGAAGAGTAGCCGCCAAAGCGGGCTTCAGAGAGCCGGGGTAAGGTGTGAGCCCGGTAGCAGCGCAGGCGGTGAATGGGCCGGGGAGTTGGGGACCGAAAGGGAAACCGAGTAGGCTCCTCCGGAGACTCCACCGTTATCTGGGAGCTGGGTATCGGGCGGCGCCAAAGGCGCAGTCGGCCCCGTACCTGTAGAGTGAGGCTGGCGAACGGGATCCCTCCGTGCTTCACGGGGGATTTTTCATTTCCCGGACGCCGCCTAAGCAGGGTGGCACCGCGGGGAACGCATATCGTCCTCGTCCCTGAGCGAATCGGGGCGAGGATGTTTTTTTAGGCGAGTCAGCGAATGAGCGGATCAGCATCTCAGTGTGATGCGGGATGCGCTGTTCCGCCCGGAGGGTGAGAGGATGTATCATCCGAGTTTGGACGAGTTCAAGCGATTGGCCGGGCGTGGGAACCTGGTGCCGGTGTATCGAGAGCTGCCGGCCGACCTGGAGACGCCGGTCTCGGTCTATATCAAGCTGCGGAACGGTGGGCCGTCGTTCCTGCTGGAGTCGGTGGAGAAGGGCGAGCAGTTGGGGCGATACTCGTTCATCGGCGTGCAGCCGCCGATGACGCTGTTGTGCAAGCGCGATCGGGTGCGCCTGACGTCCGGCGGGGGCGCCGTGCTGGAGGAGAGATCCGGCACGGACCCGTTCACTGAGCTGCAGAAGGTGTTGGAACGGCGTCGTCCTGTCCAGTTGCCGGGGCTGCCTCGCTTCACCGGTGGCGCGGTGGGATACTGGGGGTACGATACCGTGCGTTTCATCGAGCGGCTTCCGGAGACGGCGATTGACGATCGTCCCGACCTGCCCGATGCCGCCTTCCTTCTAGCCGATAATCTGGTCGTGTTCGATCATGTGCGCCATCGGTTGCTGGTGCTGGCCAACGCTCGTCTGGAGGGGGACCTGACGTCCGCGTATGTGGAGGCGGTCGCCCGGATCGAGGGCGTGGTGGATCGGCTGCGCCAGCCGTTGCATGTGCCGAGGCTGGAGAATGTGGCCACCGACGATCCGTGGGAGTCGAACTTCACCCAGGATCAGTATGAGGAGATGGTGCGCGTGGCCAAGGAGTACATCGTGGCCGGCGACATCTTCCAGGTGGTGCTCAGCCAGCGATTGCGCCGTCGCACTCGGGCGGATGCGCTCACCATCTACCGGGCACTGCGCATGTTGAACCCGTCTCCCTACATGTTCCTGCTGGAGATGCCCGGCGATGTTCGGCTGATCGGCTCCTCGCCGGAGATGCACGTGCGGCTGGAGGGGCGCATGGCCTATCTGCATCCGATCGCGGGGACGCGCTGGCGCGGCGAAACGCCCGAGGAGGACGCCCGGCTGGCGGAGGAGCTCCTGGCGGACCCCAAGGAGCGCGCCGAGCATGTGATGTTGGTGGATCTGGGGCGTAACGATCTGGGCCGGGTGTGCGAATATGGCACGGTTCAGGTCCCGGTCATGATGACGGTGGAGCGCTATTCGCATGTCATGCACATCGTATCGGACGTGCAGGGCGTGGTGCGGCCGGATATGAACGCCTTTGATCTGCTGAAGGCGACCTTCCCCGCCGGGACCGTGTCGGGCGCCCCCAAGGTGCGGGCTATGGAGATCATCGAGGAGCTGGAGGGGATACGCCGGGGGCCATACGCGGGCGCGGTGGGGTATGTGGACTACGATGGCACCATGGACACCTGCATCGCCATTCGCACCATCGTGATGCAGGGGGACGTCTGCTACATCCAGGCGGGGGGCGGCATCGTAGCCGACAGCGAGCCGACTTATGAGTATAATGAGACGATGAACAAAGCTCGCGCCCTGGCCCTCGCCGTTGAACAGGCGGAGCGGGGGTTGGTGTAGGCGGGGGGCGAAGAGCGATTACGTTTTACTCCTTACGTTTTACGCATTCCTGTCAGGTGGTGCACATTGAGCGTAGGGGGTAAAGCGTAAAGCGTAAAACGTAATACGTAAAACGTAATACGTAATACGTAACACGTAATACGTAACACGTACTGCATCACCCTGACAAAGTCGTCTAGGAGGGATCACTTATGGAGCGCAAACGAGTTCTTACGGGAGATCGGCCCACGGGCAAGATGCATTTGGGGCACTACGTGGGAAGTCTGGTCAATCGGGTCCGCCTGCAGGACCAGTACGAGTGCTTCTTCCTCATCGCCGACCTGCATATGCTCACCACGCGGCCGGGCAAGGAGGACATCGAGCGGATCGCCGAGAACGCCCGGGAGATGGTGTTGGACTACCTGGCGGTGGGCATCGACCCGGCCAAGTCCACCATCTACCTGCAATCGGCCGTGCACGAGGTGTATGAGCTCAACTTGCTCTTCGAGATGTTGGTGACGGTGCCTCGTTTGAGCCGGCTTCCCAGCTTGAAGGACATGGCTCGCGCGGCGGATCTGACGGAGATGCCCTTCGGGCTCCTGGGATATCCCGTGTTGCAGGCGGCCGATATCCTCATGCCGCGAGCCCATCTGGTCCCCGTCGGCAAAGACAATGAGGCTCACGTGGAGATCACCCGGGAGATCGCCCGTCGTTTCAATTACCTGTATGACGAGGTGTTCCCCATCCCGGAGGCCATGATCGGGGATGTGCCCACGCTGGTGGGGATCGATGGCAAGGCCAAGATGTCGAAATCGCTCAACAACGCCATCTTCCTCTCGGACGACGCGGCGACGGTGCGCAAGAAGGTCTTCCGCATGTACACGGATCCGAACCGCATCCGGGCCGACATCCCCGGCCGGGTGGAGGGGAATCCCGTGTTCATCTATCATGATATCTTCAACCCGAACAAGGAAGAGGTGGAGGACCTGAAGGAACGCTATCGCCAGGGCCGCGTGGGGGATGTGGAGGTCAAGGAGAAGCTGGCCATCGCCCTTAATAACTTCCTGGATCCCATCCGGGAGCGGCGGGCGGAGTTCGCCGCGCGATCCGGCTTCGTGGACGAGGTGATTTACGATGGCACGATGCGGGCGCGGGAGGAGGCCAAGGAGACGCTGATGCTGGCCAAGAAGGCGATGGGGCTCGCAGGCGTATGGAACCGGATCAGTCGAAAGGCGGAAAGGGCGAAGAAGAAGCGGGCGAAAGAGGCCGCTGCGTCTTAGGCGGCTGATTTGCCAACTTATGGCTCCGGGCCGAGGAGGTCATGATGATTGCGGTGATTGATAACTATGACTCATTTACGTACAACCTGGTGCAGTTCCTGGGCGAATTGGGCGCGGAGCTGAAGGTCTGGCGCAACGATCAGGTCACGGTGGAGGAGATCGCCGCGGCGCAGCCCTCGCACATCGTGATCTCGCCGGGGCCGGGTACGCCGGAGAAGGATAGCGGCGTTTCCAACGAGGTGATCCGCCGGCTGGGGCCACATATCCCGATCCTGGGGGTGTGTCTGGGGCAGCAATGCATCGGGTATGTGTTCGGCGGCCGGGTGACACGCGCCCCGCGACTCATGCACGGCAAGACGTCGCCGATCTACCATACGGGCAAAGGGATCTTCGATGGGATCCCCAGCCCGTTCACGGCCACCCGATACCATTCGCTCATCGTGGCGGAGCCGGTGCCGGAGGAGCTGGAGGTCACCGCCTTCACCTCTGAGGGGGAGGTCATGGGGCTACGCCATCGGCAGTATCCCATCTTCGGCGTTCAGTTCCATCCGGAGTCCATCCTGACCGAGTATGGGCATGATTTGCTGCGTAACTTCCTGGCTGTGAAGGTGCACGCTGCGCAACACGCCGCACGCAATACGTAGCACGCAACACGCAACACGTAACACGTAACACGCAACACATGATACGTAATGCGTAATTGCGTGTTGCATAATGCGTAGGGGGAAGGGGACGATGAAAGAGGTGATCGCGAAGTTGCTGGACCGGCAGGATCTGTCGCTGGCGGAGGCCGAGGCGGCGATGGATGTCATCATGTCCGGGGAGGCCACACCCGCCCAGATCGGGGCGTTCCTGGTCGCCCTGCGCATGAAGGGCGAGACGGTGGAGGAGATCGCCGGGTGCGCCCGATCCATGCGCCGCAACGCGGTGCGCGTGCCGATACAGCATGAGGGCCCGATCGTGGACACATGTGGCACCGGCGGGGATCGCTCCGGGACCTTCAACATCTCCACCACGGCGGCCTTCGTCGTGGCCGGCGCGGGGGTGCCCGTTGCCAAACATGGCAATCGCTCCGTCTCCAGCAAGTGCGGCTCGGCCGATGTCCTGGAGGCGCTGGGGGTGAACATCCAGCTCACGCCGGAGCAGGTCGCCCGTTGCATCGATGAGATCGGGATCGGCTTCCTGTTCGCCCCGAATTTCCACCCGGCCATGCGCTATGCTATCGGTCCCCGCCGGGAGCTGGGGGTGCGCACCGTCTTCAACATCCTGGGGCCGCTGACCAACCCGGCCTTCGCCACGCATCAGGTGCTGGGCGTGTACGATCCGGCGCTGACGGAGGTCATGGCCCGGGTGTTGACGGAGATGGGGAGCAAAGCCGCGTTCGTCGTGCACGGCGCCGACGGCCTGGACGAGCTGTCCACCACGGGCGTCAATCGGGTAAGTCACATGCGTGATGGGCAGGTGGAGACGTTCGAGCTGGATCCGGCCGAGCTGGGACTGCCCCGGGCCTCGCTGGCGGATTTGCGCGGCGGCGACGCGGCGGAGAACGCGGCCATCTGCCGGCGTATCCTCTCCGGCGAGGAGCGCGGCCCGCGCCGGGACGTGGTGCTCCTGAACGCGGCCGCGGCGCTGGCAACGGGGACCGGCGATCTGCGCGTGGGGTTGGAACGGGCCCGGGAGGTGCTTGACTCCGGCGCTGCCCTGCGTAAGCTGGACGCCTTCGTCGAGCTCTCGCAATCCTTCAGGGAATAAAAGGTGCAGCCTCCGCCATCTATCGTCTGTCGTTCGTCATACGGGCGCGATGGCGATAGAAGCTTGTGGAACGCTGTGTGGTCTCACTGGGGACAGAAGATATGGCGAAACGACGTACCCGGCTGTTGCAGGAGAAGGGGCGGATCCTAGAGGAGATCATGCGCTGGAAGCGGGAGGAGCTGCCCAAGCGCAAGCGGGAAACTCCCCTCGCTGACTTGCAGGCGCTGGCCGCGGTGGCGCCCCGCCCGCC
>JAADGJ010000101.1:23257-44508 GCA_013152435.1 Chloroflexota bacterium
CTCATCGCGGAGATCAAGCGAGCCTCTCCCACACGCGGCCTCCTCTGCCGGGACTTTGACCCGGAGGCGCTGGCGGAGACATACGCTCGAAACGGCGCCGCCGCCATCTCCTGCCTGACCGATGCCCGCTTCTTCCAGGGGCACATCTCCCATCTGGTGCTGGCGAGGGAGCGGCTGGAGGCTATCGGTCGGCCACTGCCCTTCCTGCGCAAGGACTTCATTTTCGACCCCTATCAAGTCGTGGAGGCCCGGGCGGCCGGGGCCGCCGCGGTGTTGCTCATCGTCGCCGTGTTGAGCGATCACGAGCTGCGGCGGCTCATCGCGGAGACGCAGCGCCTCCACATGACGCCCCTGGTGGAGGTGCACGACGAGGCGGATGTGGACCGTGCCCTGGCGGCCGGGGCCAGGGTGCTGGGTATCAACAATCGGGACCTGCGCACCTTCCGCGTTGACCTGGAGACGACGGCCCGATTGCGGCCGCGCATCCCGGAGGAGTGCATCGTCGTGTCGGAGAGCGGCATCCGCACCCCGGACGACATCCGCCGGGTGTATGAGATGGGAGCCGACGCCGTGTTGGTAGGGGAGACGCTGGTCAAAGCTGATCCCGCGGAGCGCCCCCGGTTGGTCCGGGCACTGGCGCGAGCTGGGGAGCGGGGAGCGTGAGGCGGGGAGCGTTCACGTTTCACTCCTTACGCTTCACCCCTTACCTTTTCTCCATCCCGCACCACGCGATACGCAACACGCAATACGCATCACGCAACACGCAATACGCATCACGCATCACGCAACACTCCAGAGGTGTGACCCTTGACCGGAACACTGATCAACATCACGACCGTGCTGCTAGGGGGGCTCCTGGGCTCCTTCCTGGGCAATCGCCTGCCGGATAAGATGCGGGGGACCGTGATGAGCGGCCTGGGGCTGGTGACCGCTGTGGTGGGCATGCAGATGGCGTTGGGGACCCACAACATCCTGCTGGTCATGGGCAGCGTGCTGGTGGGCGGCGTTTTGGGGGAGTGGTGGCGCATTGAGGATGGGCTGGAGGCGGCCGGGCGATGGCTGGAGGAGCGTGTGGGCGACGCCATGGGCTCCACAGACGAGCGTTCCATCACTCGGGCGTTCGTGACCGCCAGCCTGGTATTCTGCGTGGGACCGCTGACCATCCTGGGATCCATTCAGGATGGCCTGACGGGCGACTACAGCCTACTGGCCATCAAGGCGATGCTGGACGGCTTCGCGGCCCTGGCCTTCTCGGCGACGCTGGGGCCGGGGGTGATCCTTTCGATCATCACGATCCTGATCTATCAGGGCGGGCTCAGCCTGATCGCCATGGGGATGGGGAACATGCTGGGGGAGGTCACCCGGCAGACCCCCTGGGTGGTCGAGATGACGGCCGCGGGCGGCGTGCTGATCCTGGGGATCTCGCTGATCCTGCTGGACCTGCGACGCATTCGCGTGGCCAACATGCTGCCCGCCATCGTCATCGCGCCGCTGGCGCAGATCCTGCTGGAGGCGCTGGGGATCGCACTGTGATCTCGATAGGAAGCTGGGACCTGGCCTGGAGGCGCCCGTGAAGGTGAAGATCTGCGGGATCACGAACATCGAGGACGCCCGGGTGGCGGTCGCCGCCGGGGCTGACTTTCTGGGATTCATCTGCTACTCGCGCTCGCCTCGGTATGTGACCCCCGAGGAAGCGGGGCGGATCGTAGCCGCCCTGCGGGCGGAGGAGGCCCCCGTGCTCACGGTGGGCGTGTTCGTCAACGCCACGCAGGATGAGATCGAGCGGGTGATGCGGATCGCCGGGTTCGACCTGGCCCAGCTGCACGGGGAGGAGCCGCCGGCCCTGGTACGGGCGATGGAGGGGCGGGCTTTTAAGGCGCTGCGGCCGCACGCTGTGGAATGTGCGGAGGCCGACGCGGCGCGCTATCTTCCGGCGGCGCCGGAGGATGATCGCCTGCCGCAGCTGCTGGTGGACGCGTATCACCCGGGCGCCTATGGTGGAACCGGCCAGGTAGGAGACTGGAGGATCGCCCAGGCATTGGTGTCGCGGTGCCCCCGCCTGCTCCTGGCCGGGGGGCTTACGCCGGATAACGTGGCAGCCGCCATCGAGCAGACGCGGCCGTGGGGGGTGGACGTCAGCAGCGGCGTGGAGGCGCGCCCGCGATACAAGGATCACGGGCGGGTGTGGGCGTTCGTCATGGCCGCTCGCGCCGCGGGAGGCGAGCTATGAGCCGGACGGATGCGCGTCAGGAGAAGCCGAACGGCCGGCGCGTCGGCTGGCATCTCCTGAGCACGCGATACCTGTATGAGAGCCAGTGGCACAATCTGCGACAGGATCAGGTGCGGCTGCCCAACGGCCGGGAGATCACGTTCACCTATCAGGAGCACCCCGGCTTCGTCACCGTGGTACCCGTCACCCCTGAAGGGGAGATCGTGTTGATCCGTAGCTATCGGTACACGGTTGACGCGTGGTGCTGGGAGGTGCCCGCGGGCGGCCTGGGGAATCGCCCAGGGCAGAGCCTGGAGGATGTGGCCCGGGAGGAGCTGGCCGAGGAGGCGGGCGCGTCGTGCCAGGCGTTGCTGTATCTGGGCTGGCTGTACGCGGCGGTCGGGACCTCGGATGCGGTCCAGCACATCTTTTTGGCCACGGGGGTACGACTGGACGGCGCCCCACATTGCGAGGAGACCGAGGTGATCGAGGTCCATCGGGTCCCCGTTGAGGAAGCGCTGCGTATGGCCCGGTCCGGTGAGATCAAGGATACGCAAAGCCTGGTCGCCCTGCTCCTGAGCGAGCCCCATCTCCTTGCTCATGGCTAGCGCTTTCCGGATATCGCTTATATTGGAAGGGGGGAAGGTAGGGGCGACGCATCTTCAGCAGACACTCCCTGTATGTCGATTGATTCGTCCGACGAGAGCAGTGCGGAATCTGCCTCATCCCTCATAAAATGCGTCGCCTTATTCGCATCAACTGAACAGCATGAGCGAGGCCCCCGCCAGTCGCTTTTTCCTTCCACGGGCGGTCGCACCTGAAAGGAGAGGTGCGGAGGGGAAGCCCCTCCGCAGGAAAACCCTTTTTCTCGCCTTTTCCCTGCCTGGTTGGGGCATTGGCCGGTGGCCTCTGGCCCCACGGGGCAGGTGAGGGGCTGAAAGTAGAGTTCTTCGGAGGGGCGGCAGCTCCTCCGAGCCACCCCAGAGATGCGGGGCCACTACGGATGCGCTTGCTGGTGATCGACGGCTGATACAGGAGATTGGCATTGACTGAGAAACGTTTGAGAACGCAAGAGGGACAGCTCACGATCCACCCATGGCGACAGCCTGATGCGCAGGGCTGGTTCGGCCCCTATGGCGGCAAGTTCGTGCCGGAGACGTTGATGCCCGCGTTGGACGAGCTGGAAGAGGCGTACCGGGAGTCTGCGGAGAGCCGCGCCTTCCAGGAGGAGTTGGATCACCTCTTCCGGACGTACGTGGGGCGTCCGACGCCCATCACCTTCGCCCGTCGACTGAGCGCCCACCTGGGCGGCGCGCAGATCTATCTGAAGCGAGAGGACCTGGCGCACTCTGGCGCGCATAAGATCAACAACGCGCTGGGACAGGCGTTGCTGGCCCGGCGCATGGGAAAGCGTCGTATCGTGGCCGAGACGGGGGCGGGGCAACATGGCGTGGCGACGGCCACCGCCTGCGCGCTGCTGGGGATCGAGTGCGTGGTCTATATGGGCACGGTCGACATGGAGCGGCAGCGGCCCAACGTGTTTCGGATGCGGTTGCTGGGCGCCACGGTCCGGCCGGTGGACGCGGGTAGCCGAACGTTGAAGGACGCCATCAACGAGGCCATCCGGGATTGGGTGACCAACGTGTGCACGACCCACTACCTGCTGGGCTCGGTTCTGGGCCCGCATCCGTACCCGATGATGGTGCGGGATTTCCAGAGCGTCATCGGTCGGGAGGCGCGTCGCCAGATGCTGGAGCAGGTTGGGCGTTTACCCGACGTGTTGATCGCCTGCGTGGGGGGCGGATCGAACGCCATCGGCCTCTTCTATCCCTTCATCGAGGATGAGGACGTGCGGTTGATCGGCGTGGAGGCGGGCGGGCTGGGGATCGCGACGGGACAGCACGCGGCCCGGTTCGCCGACCCCGCGATGGGCCGGCTGGGCGTGTTGCATGGCACCAAGTCGTACGTGCTGCAGACGGAGGATGGGCAGATCGCGTTGACGCATTCCATCTCGGCGGGATTGGACTACGCCAGCGTGGGGCCGGAGCATGCCCTGCTGCGAGAGATCGGCCGGGCCGAGTACACGTACGTGACCGACGAGGAGGCGCTGCAGGGGTTCCAGATGCTCTGCGAGCTGGAGGGGATCATCCCCGCGCTGGAGTCGGCCCACGCCGTGGCCCATGCCATCCGGCTCGCCCCTCAGCTATCGCGAGACCAGATCATCCTCGTGAACCTCTCCGGCCGCGGCGATAAGGACCTGGGCACGGTGATGAAGGCGTTGGGAGAGGGAGACGGGGACGTCGTGGTATGACCTTGGTTCCCCTTCCCTTGGCGCAGCGATTGCCTAGGGGTGGGCACGGTGACACCGTGCCTACCAGGAACTTGACCTGCTGGGTCTCGGCCCAGATCCCTGCGGAAAGGGCCGAGAAAGGCAGGTGCAGGCTGGAAAGGGAAGGATTCCGTGGAGGGGGAGCCCCTCCACACCTCCCCCTGTGAAGCCTGTAGCTGAGGGAGGTCCTCAGAGACCCTGCCGGTGAATTTTCAGATACGCTCGATGGATGAGGCTGAGCCTTTGCAGATCGTGAGGAGGTTGGGCGATTGAGCGATAACGGAGTTGGACGCATTACGGCCGTTTTCAAGGCCGCGCGGGCGGAGGGCCGGGCGGCCTTCATGCCCTATTACACCGTGGGATATCCCGACCTGGAGACCAGCGTGGAGGTGCTGGCGGCGTTGGTGGAGGCCGGCGCGGATCTGATCGAGGTAGGCGTGCCGTTCTCCGATCCGCTGGCGGATGGCCCTACCATCCAGGCGGCCGCGCAGACGGCCCTGGAGCACGGGACCTCCGTGGCCGATGTGTTGCAGGTCGTCTATCGGCTGCGCCAGCGCGGGGTCTCGATCCCGCTGGTGTTGATGGGATACTACAACCCGTTCCTGGCTTACGGCATCGAGGCGCTGTGTCGGGACGCAGCGGCCTTTGGCGCGGACGGCTTCATCGTCCCCGATCTGCCGCCGGACGAGCGCGATGGTCAGGAGATGATCGCACGCTGCCGCGCCCACGGGCTGGCGTTCATCCCCCTGTTGGCGCCCACGTCGACCGAGGATCGCATCCGGATCGTGACGCAGGCGGCCACCGGCTTCGTCTACCTGGTGAGCGTGACAGGGATCACCGGGGCGCGGGACCAACTCCCCCCTGATCTGGCGGCTTTCGTGGCGCGCGTGCGGGCGGCCACGGATCTGCCGCTGGCCGTAGGGTTCGGGATCTCCAAGCCGGAGCAGGCGGCCCAGGTGGCTCGTATCGCCGATGGGGTGGTGGTCGGATCGGCGCTGGTCAAGTTAGGGTTGAGCGAGAAGCCGGTGGAGCGAATCCGGGCGCTGGCGGCCTCCCTGGCCCAGGGGGTCAGACGGGCGCCCGTGGGTGAATAGCGAAGGCGTCAGCCCATCGCTTCGACGGGCCGACGCCTTTGTCGTATGCGGGCGTTCGCGTGGGGTGTTACCACCGGGCGTGAATCGTCACCTGGCTGCCGTCGGGTGCCTCCACCTCCCATCCTGTGGGCTTCCAGGTGGCTGGCCCCGCGCCGGCGACATCCACCGTCGCCTCGGCCGGCACGAGATCGGGCAGGCGTATCCGGGCTTCCACCCCCTGGGGGAGCCCGGCGGTCAGGTCGAATCGCCCCTCGCCCTGTTCCCAATGAGCCGAGATCTCGCCGTGCGGCGTGGGGAAGCGGCCGCGCGCCCAGGTCAGTCCCGCGGGGATCGGCGCGATGAGCACCCGGCCGAAGCCAGGACTCAGCGGGCGCACGCCGAGCTGGTAGGTGCTCAGGAAGTAGGTAGGCGCGGCCGACCAGGCGTGGCAATGGCTGCGGGTCCACCAGCGTGGATCGAAGCCCGGGAAGGTCTCCCAGCAGGTGGTGGCGCCTTTGTCCAGCATCTCCCCCCAGCGCCGTCGCGTGATCTCCAGGATCCCCTCGAAGTCACCCCGTTTCGCCAGCGCCTCGAAGGTGAAGAACATCATGAAGGGGCTGCCGATGCGCACCCATCCCTCCGGCGCGTCCCTGAGATACCGCTCGATCAGGGGACGACGCTCGGGCGTGGCGACATCGCATAGGTAGATCACCGTGTTGGTCTGCTGGGAGATCACCGGACTGCGGGTGCCGTCAGCGCGAATGCAATCGATGTAAGCCTGATGTTCCTCCGACCATAGATGGGCGTTGATGGCGGCCTTGAGCGCTTCGGCCCTCTCCTGATACCGCTGAGCGTCTTCGGCCCTCCCCAGGAGATCGGCCAAGCGCGCCGTGCGGCGCAGCGCCTCCACCAGCCAGGCGTTCTGGTGGGTCACAACGCCCTCCCATGGCGTATCCATGGGCGCCCAGTCCAGCATGTTCCACGCCTTGATCTCCAACAGGCCGTCCGCGTTGAGCATGCGCAGGACGTTCTCCGCCTGCTGGCGTACGGCCGGGTAGATCTGGCGCACGAAGTCCAGGTCCCCGGAATACTGGTAGAATTCCTCACAGGCCAACACCCAGAGCAGGGACCAGGCGGTCAGAATGTTCTGCCATCCGCTGGGCACCTGTGACTCCACCAACGGCGAGCGGGCCAGGGACTCGGCGGCCAGAAGCCAGCATCGCCGGGCGAGGGCGAGATCGCCGTAGCCTGCATACGTGATCAGCGCCCCGTTGCGGGCGTCACCTACCCAGAAGGTCTGCTCGTAGGCGGGGCAATCGACGAAGGTGTCCTCGGCACACAGCCGGATGGTGTAACGGCTCATCTCCCACACCTGGTTGAGCCGCGGATCGGAGCAGCGGAACGCGCCCCGCTCGGCGAGGGGGTACGTGTTCAGAAGGCAGGAGAGGCGGCGGATGCGTACCGGGCCGCTTGGGTTGCGCACCGTCAGCAACGCGTAGCGGAAGCCGCGTCGGGCGATGGCCGTGTAGCGCTGCCATCCCTCTCGCGCTACGTAACGGAGGGCGTTGTTCAGCCCCTCCGTGTAGTGAATGCGGCCGTCCTCGATGGCCTCAAACAGGTTGAAGTCCAGCACGGCCCCGGCGGGCGCCTCGATCTCAAAATCCAGGAACCCCACGAGCTCCCGCCCGAAGTCGATCAGCAGCTCCGTGTCCGCCCCCTCCGACGCGGGGAAGATCGTCGTCACGTTGTCGCTGAGGGCGCACAGGAGCTCCATATTCTCGATGCGGGGGCTCGCCGAGGGAATCTCGCTCTGAAACATGGTGATGGCGGCGATGGGCCGATGGGTGTAATAGGGCTTCGGGATCGGTTGGAGCCACCGCAGATGGGGGCGCATCGCCTCCGGCGTCTCGCAATCCCACACAGCCGTTCGGGCGGCCGTATCCTCCCCGAAGGGGCCGGCTGTGGCCCACGGCAGCTCGGCGGGGAGGCCGGGCAACGATCGGAACGAGAGCGAGGCCGGGTCCTCACCATCCACCACGACCGTGCACTGCTTCGGGTGGTGGGTGCCGGTGACGTCGATCAGCAGCAGGTGATCGCCCGCATCGAGCGGGAGCGTCACATCCCCTCGCCTCACGTCGATATCCCGCCCGTCCAGGCGGACGGGAAAGTTCAGCCCCCAGTGCTGGTAGATCGTCACCTGCTGCGGGCGATCGGCGTGGATCACAGTCGCCAGCAGGCCGTCCGTCTGATGACGGTTTGAATCCTTGATTCCCGGCATGAGCGTGACGCGATAGTCCACCGCGGCCGCCAGGGCGGGCGGGCGCACGGCTCGCGTCCGCAGGACGTGGACGGGGATCACCGGATCCTCGGTCAGGAACGGGATGTCTCGGGGGGCGAGGCCGCTCCATGGGCCCGTCTCGGCCGGGCCGATCTCCACCGCGTCGAGCCATCCGCTGTCGTCGTAGTCGATCGCGGTCCAGTCCTGAGGCTCGGCCGCGGCGTCGAACTGCTCCTCGAAGTCCTGTTGTACGGAGAGGCGCGGGGCGTCCACGGCGTAGCCGCGATGCTCGCAGACCCGCCAGCGGTGGTCCGTGATCACCACTTCCGCGTGCCCATCCGCATAGCTCAGGTCCAACTGGGCCAGGAGGCCGCCGCGCCCGAGGATATACTGGAACGTGGACTCGCCGAAGTGGCGCACCAGCACGGCCAACACGTTGCGTCCGGGCCGCAGCCGGGCGGTGAGATCATACACGTCGTAGCGTTGGTGGAACGGGAACGACCTCACGGGACCGCGGCCGATCCACTCGCCGTTCAGGTAGAGCACGTACCGGCTGTCCGCGGTGATGGAGAGCGTCGCCCGGGTGAGGTCGGGTGCCGCCTGGAAGCTACGGCGTGCGCACAGATGGAAGTTCCGGGGCGCATCCTCCCCGGCGATCCATATCCAGCGAGCTTGCCAATCCATGGGGGTCTCCTCCTGTGAGTGATGGATGGGCGGAGTAGCACGCGCTATCGCGGCGTGTCGTCTGGCTCTCCGGATCTGAGATGACGCAGAAACAGTATTCCGACCCCGAGCATGATGACCACGTCCGCGAGATTGAAGACGCCCGTTCGCATGCGTCCGATTCCCACGTTCAAGAAGTCCGTCACGGCGCCGTCATGAATCATTCGATCGTAGAGGTTGCTGGCTCCTCCGCCGATGACCAGGGCGAGCAGGAGGGCATCGGTGTAAGGTAATTTCCTGTAGAAGAGGGCGACGATGAGGAGCCCTGACAACAGGATGGCGACGCTCACGGTCAGGAGCCAATAGCGGATATCGTGGGGCAGTGTCGAGCCCAGGCTCAGGAAGGCCCCCGTATTCCTGGCGAACTGGAGCCGAAGCGTATCGTTCAGGAGGCTGATGGGCGGCCTTTGGGATAGATATTGGTGAGCGATCGCCTTCGTCGCCTGATCGAGGCCGACGCTCAGGAGCAGGACGGTTCCGACCCCGACCACTCGTCTGGTGGATGGCATTCGCTTTCACACACCTTTCCGCTGCCTGCCTACTGCGTGCGCTCGCGCGCCTCTTCGGACGGATCTCCGTATCTCGCCAGGATGGACGCCAGGTCGGGGGGAAAGTAGGCGGAAGATTTCAGTACTTTGCCATCCTCCCGGAAGATCGCTCGCCCGTTCTCGTCCAGCTTGCTCATGTTGCTCCGGTGCACCTCGTCAAACAGCTCGACGGCCGCCTCCTGCAGGCCGTGGGTGATGAAAGTCCCCAGGACCACGTAGAGCAGGTCGGTGAGCGCGTCGGCGATTTCGACGAGGTCTCCCTTCCGGCTGGCCTCTCGATATTCGGCGAGTTCCTCCTCGATCAGGGTAGCCCGCATCTCGATGAGCTCGCGAGGAAGGCGAGCGGTGGGGCGGCGCTCGATGTGTGCGCCGAAGACCTCGTGGAATTCTTGCACCTGGGCTAGCTGTCTCTTCATGTGGTTGTGCCTCTCCGGTGGACTGATCGTGGAGCCGGCCGCCGGGCCGCTCCGCCGTGACGGCTCATGTCCCGAAAGCGTTCGGATCCGTATAAGGTGTGGCGTGCTACGCCCCTGCCGTCGGCGTACGTTCCGTGGATGAGCCGACAGGGAAGGCCTCCTACGCGTGGTGCCCCATGGTGATGGCGTCGAACAGGCGGCGGTAAAGGGCGGCCACCAGGACGCCGAGCTCCAGCAGGACCATAAACCCCGCGAACGCGACGGCGAGGTAGGTGATGCGGTCCTGAGCGATGATCGGGATCAAGGGGGGGAGGGGGACTCCCTTCTCTCCCGTGATCCGGAAGAAGGGGGAGAATAGCTGGGAGGACACGGCGCCGATCATGGCGCCGGCTGCCGCTCCGTAGACCGTCAGGATCCCGTACTCAAGGATGATCTGCCCGACCACCTGGCGTCTCGTCAGGCCCACGGCTCGCAGCACGGCAAAGCGATAGAGCCGCGCCTGGAGGGAGGCGTAACTGTACACCAGGAGCCCCAGGGCCGCCATGGCCGCCGCGGCCAGGAACCCGATGGACAGGGTGCCGAACACCCCGACGCGCTCCATCTTCGCCTGCTCCTTGGCGATGGTCGTCGGCGCGTCCTGCCGCCGGATGGCATCCACCCCCACCTCCGGGATGGCTGCCCATACCTGCTCGCTGGTTGTGCCCTCCTGGAGGCGCATCCAGATCCTGTGGGGCAGAGTGATGCTGAAGTACGAGATGAGGTAATCCAGATGCCCCACCACGGTGACGCGGTCCTCGTACGCGGTAGGGAAGTAGCGATATGTCCCCGCGATGGTGAATGAGGAATCCACCCAGAGTCCGTCCTCCACCGTCACGCGCATCCGGATCTGGTCGCCGATCTGGAGATGGTGGAGATCCAGGAACGCCTGCGGGACCAGGATCCCATCCGGCAGGAGGGCCAGCCGGTTCATCAGCGCCCCCAGGGACTCGTCCGCGAAGTCGCTCCGGAACCAGGCTACCGATGGGAAATCCAGGCGATCAATGGCCAGGAAACGGGCGCGAACGCGCTTTCCATCGGCCAGATCGATCGTCGTGGGGTAATCGCCTACCCGGGTGGCGGCGGCCACGCCGGGAAGATCGGCGAAGTCCCCGGGCGTGGGAATCCAATCGGCGTCGCCCGTATCCTCCGCCCCCTCGACGTATGGCTCAAAGGTGAGGTCCGTTCCCACCTGGTAATAGATCCGATCGACGAGCCATTGATCCAGACTGGCCGCCAGGGATAGGGTGTACGTCCCCAGGGCCAGGGAGACGATCACCAGGATGAGAGGGCTCACATAGTTTTGGCTTTGACGCCCAAGCTGGCGCAGGGCCAGGTGGGGCGTGATCCAGGGGGTTCTGCTGGCCAGCCAGTCGATCAGGTTCATGAGGATGGGGAAGATGCGCATGGTCAGCAGCGCGGCCGTCAGGACGAAGAGCGCCGGCACCAGGACGAGCAGCGGATCCCGGTAGATGTCCTCCGGCCGGTCGTGGATCAGCATGGCCAGGGTTCCCTTGTCCGCCAGCTGACGATACGCGTAGGCGGTCGGGATCACCAACAGCAGATCCAGATAGTATCGGTGCCAGAACGGGGGGCGGATCGGACGGGCGTATTCCCGTTCCTGCTCCACGACGCTCTGTTTGGCGACCCGGGCTGCCGGCCACAGCCGGGCGATCAGGATCACCCCCAGCGCGGCCAGCATCAGCGGGATGTTCAGGCCGTACAAGGAGACGGGCAGGGGCGGCCGGTCCCCCGTGAAGGAGAGGAAGCTGACGGTGTGTCCCATGGCCCGGGCAAGCAACATGCCGAACCCGATGCCGAGGGGGTATCCGATCACCAACAGGAGCATCTCCTCGACCAGGGTGAGGGCCAGAACGCCCGAGACCCCCATCCCCCGACTGACCATGATCGCCGTCTCCCGGCGCTGCCAGTGGGCGATGATGACGGCGGTCAGCACCAGGAAGTAGAGCAGGAAGCCCAGGGCCGGGATGTTGAAGCCGAGAAGCAGGGTGGTGAGCGTCGTCTGCCGCCGCACGAACTCCTTGAGAGGATCGAGGGGGGAGACATCCAGCCGGGCGTCGGGCAGATACTTGTTGATGATGGCCAGGCCGCGCTCGAAGCCCGAGGCGTACTCCCGGGCGTGCGCGGGGTTGAGCTTGCGATCGTCCAGGATGATGTGCCAGGAGACGAACCTCGTCTTGGCGGGGACCAGCGGCTGCACGCGGGCGATGTAGTCCTCCCGCCGCACGATCAGCGACTCTCGTAGCGTCTTATCCGGGTTGCTGAACCAGTAAGGGCTCTCGGGATCCTTGGCCTGCCATAGCCCCTGCACGCGAACGGGGATGGGGGTCTGCCCCAGGGTCGTTGAGACGTTGAACTCCTCCCCCACATGCACGCCCATCTTCTCGGCCAACTGGGCGTGCATCCACACCTCCAGGATATCGCCGGAGGTGCCCTCTTGCATGGGCTCGCCGGCGACGATGCTCATGTGCTCCTGGATGCCCTCCACGTAGGTCAGGTTGACGGTGGTGATGAACGATCGTTCCGGGCGGTATCGGGTGTCATCCGATCGTGATTGCAGCATCATGCTGCCGCTTTCGACCTGAAGCGCCAGGTGTTCCAGCGGCAATCCGACTTCGGAGGAGAGCGTGCCTGCCACATGGCGCCCCATCTTCTCGGCGGCTTCCAGGGTGAGCGGGCGTCGCGGCGATGGGAAGTAGTAGACGCGGGTGGAGAAGGGCGGCCGGCCGGTCACCCGGCTCAGGTCCGCCAGCTCCTGGCGCAGGATCACCATGTCGACCGCTTGGGAGAAGAAGGAGGCGCTGGTGATCAACCCCACGGCCAGGACGATTCCCAGCAGGGCCAGCAGGGTCAGCCCGGGGTGATGCCAGAGGCGTTTCAGGGCGATGCCGGCCAGCCCCGCCAGCGTGGATAGAGGGCGTGTCAGCGAGCGGGAGAGCGGCTCTCCGGGCTCCGTCGGGCGGCGTGGTCGGGCGAGCGCGGGCCCGATGATCGGTCTGGTCGTGGATGGATGGCCGGCGCCTGAGATCGTCGACGATGCCCTCATATGGGATTCCATACAGCGCGGTTCCTCCATGTGCCTGGGCGGTGTGCCTCCCGACCGGCGATGTCGAGAGGCGATACCCCGGCAACAGCGGACACCCATGCTCGCTGAGCAATATCGTCTGCATGGGGCGCTTTGTGTCGCACACGAATCTAGCATAGGGGGGCGCTTCGGTCAAATACAGGCCATGGCCGGTCGTGTATCTTTCCGATGGAAATGCGGCGGGGTGCTTTGAGGGGCTACGTCCCCGGGGATGACTATCCCGGGCCCATTTCATTTGACAACGGGAGGATTCTGATTATACTACGGGTGCGTGGAATCTAGAACATTGCCCTTGACCGAGCGATGAGCTCGCAAGCACATTGTGATCGAACGCATGGTGACCATAGCTCAAGAGGCAGAGCATCTGGTTGTGGCCCAGAAGGCTGTGGGTTCAAGTCCCACTGGTCACCCCTGACGTCGCCCGGCTCTACCCCATAGGGTCGGGCGTTTCCGCATTCGCTAGGGGCGCGTCTCATGCATAGCGTATTGGTCCTCAACGCAACGTACGAACCCCTCAGTGTCGTCTCCCTCAAACGGGCTGTGATCCTCCTTCTGAAGGAAAAGGCTGAGATCGTAGAGGCCGCTGAGGCGGTGTTGCGCTCTGAGCGCATGTCCTTGCCGATGCCTCTGGTCATCCGGCTGGTCTACTACGTGCGCCTGCCGCGTCAGTTGAGCGTACCTCTTACCCGTCGCACCGTCATGGCCCGGGATCACTATACGTGCCAGTACTGCGGCGCTCAGCCGGGACGGTCGGAGCTGACGTTGGATCACGTGGTGCCGCGCTCGCAGGGTGGGGGGACGTCCTGGGAGAACGTCGTCACGGCCTGCCGGACCTGTAACCAGCGCAAGGGGAACCGGACGCCGGCTCAGGCCGGGATGCGGCTGCGCAGCAAGCCCAGGCGGCCGCGCTACGTCGCGCTGGCGCTGATCGGCGAGCCGAGACATTACGAGATATGGGGGAAATATTTGCAGTAGGCTATCGACGCCGGGTGTGGCCCTTTGGGGCTTGCATGCGCGTCCCCGGCGGCCATGCCTGAGGGATACGAGGCCGTGCCTCCGTTCGCTTCCATAGGTGCTTAAGGGGCGACCCGATTGCAGGGTCGCCCCTTTCTCGTTCATTGCCGGTATAGCAGGGGAAGGTAGTAGTAGGAGGCAGGGGCGCCGCTCCGTTGATCTCCGAACTGAACGGTGAACTCCTGGCCCGGGTTCAGCGGAACGGCCCATAGATCCGGCCCGGTGGAGATGTAACCGGCCGGGTTGATCTCCTCCAGGTAGTAGAAGGAGGGATACAGCCCTGTCCAGCAGTAGGGCTCGTGGGCGCCGTCGGTGGTATATCGCCCCAGGGTGCTCCAGGCGGCATCGTAGAGGATGATCTGGGCATCGGCCAGCAGCGGCTCTTCCGACTCTCGCACGCGGTTGCCGTTCTGATCAAGGAAGACCAGAGCACACAGGGTGGCCGGAACGGGCGTGGCGGTCGGCGTCGCCGTCGGCGTGCTGGTCGGCGTGGGCGTGATCGTCGGCGTTGGGGTTTCCGTGGGGGTGGGCGTCACCGTGGGCGTCGGCGTGATGGTGGGCGTCGGTGTGTTGGTGGGCGGCGGCTCGATGACGATGGTGCCGTTGATGAGGTTCCGGAGGATCCCGCCCGAGGTCCCCTGGATGTCCGTCTCGTTGGTGTCGAAGGTCAGGCTCGTCCCTGAGGTGACCTGTTTGGCGCGAAATTCCAGTCGCACGAAGGTGAAGGTAGGGGTTGCCGATGAGCTGAGGCTGGACTTGCTGTATTGGATATAGCCGGTGGTGTTGTCAAACCGACTGGGCAGTGGGTCCAGCCCGTTGTTGATCTCGATGAAGCGTCGCATCTCCAGGTAAGTGGGGTTGAAGTGCAAGACGGCATCCGCGCCGATCACCTCGCCGCTTCCTTCGATGCGGATGTCCACGGTGAAGATATCACCGACGGTGACGGTTTTGACGCTGGGGCGGACGGCGAAGTCGGCCGTGCCCGCCTGGCCCACCGCGCTAGAGGCCGGCCGGATCAAAGCGAGTGACCACAGGAACACCAACAGGACGAGAAGCTTCCGTCTCACAATCCCTCTCCTTCTCTGATATGGGCTCGTTGGCTGGGGTGTAGGGACCTATCGCATCAGCAGCGGGAGATACAGGACCTTGAAGCTGGTGCCGATTTGCACCGTGCCGTCGTGCGTGTTCCCCACCACGGAGCGTCCGGCCTCATCGGTGGCGTCGACCTCGGCCAGGTGCAGCACCGTCCCAGGGGTGGGGGACAGCGCCTTGAGCGTGAGCGTCACCAGATTCAGACGACCGCTCACAGGCTGGCCGAAGGTGGCCGCGCTGAAGCTCAGCCGGCCCTCCTCCAGGCTGTTTTGCAGGATAAGGTCGAAGGCCGATCCTGGGGTCGAACGTATCCCCTGGAGCCGCGTGGCGTCGAAGGTCAGGCGCACGTCCACACCCACGATGGGCTGGCCGTCAGCGTCGGCGACCAGGGTGATCGTGACCGTGTCGCCGACATCGACCTGTTGCCGGGCCGGGACGACGGCGAAATCCACGCCCGCGTTGGGGGCCTCCATCATGCGTCCGGAGGCCGGTGTGGTGCTGACCTCGATGTCGCCCGTAGCGAAGTAGTTGCTGCGCAGGAGGGCGAAATCGCGAATGCGGATCTTATTGTCCTCATCGAAATCGGCGCGCGGGTCGAAGCCGGGGTCGCCCTCATCCGTGAAGTAGGCGTTGCGCAAGATGGCGAAGTCGCTGATGCGAACCCGGTTGTCATCGTTGGCGTCCCCCTCCAGCAGCGTGCCCATATCCAGCGTCATGTTGGGGTAGACCACGACATTTCGTTTCACGTTGCGCAGGGTATGGAAGTTCTTGACGCGCACGTCGTAGGCGTCGCTGATGACGAGGGTGGGGGTGACGACGAAATGGCCGTTGAGGTCCGTGGTGGCGAGATAGGTGCCGATGGGCGTGGACTCCCCAGGCGGGTAGAAGGCGACCACCAGGGGGACGACCCAGGGCTCGCTCGGCGGGGGGCTGTTGGGGCGCTGGAGGGTCACCCGCCCCTGGATGGGGACGGGGACGGGGGTGGTGCCCTGAGCCTGCGCGGCGCCCAGGAGGATCAAAGCCAGCACGCCCGCCAGGATGGCGGAGAAAGCGAATCGCGCCAGGTGGTGCGGATATTGATTTCGGTGATCATCTGATCCTGACATGGAAACACGCTCCCGTCAACGAGGGATATGCTTGCAGGGGCCCCTCGGGGAATCCCTCGGGAAGCGGATCCGCGGCTGCACGTTCCCGGGAAGGGTCCCCCGTTCTCTCATCCGGAAAACCCGTCGGCAGCAACAGTAGCATGATTTTTTGGGATTGTCAATAGCCTGAGCGGGGGTGATGAATCGGATCTGCGGAAACGATCTGTTCCTGGTTTTCCCATCCGTGTAGTGCGTCGGCGGGACACGAGGCGAGGCCTCTCCCGAAGGAGAGGCCCCTGTGCGCCGTAGCATTATCGGAGGATCCGAGGCGATGCTACGGCGCTGGGGTTACAACTACTGTGATCCATAGCATCACCTCCTCCGTTTAGGATGGCGATGACAGGGCGGACAAGCCGCCGGTATATGAAGTTGTTGACTGATCGTTATGTCCCCACGAGCGTGGGTAAGGAAACCGCCGTTCGCAAGTTGGGTGGATTATCTCACACTTATTCACTTCCGTCAAATGGGGAAAAATGGCCAGGGCGGCGGACCGCCGGGCCTATCCCTCTCGCAGGCGTCGAAGCACCTCCTCCAGGTCTGGAGGGAGTGGAGCGGTGAACTCCACCCACTCGTCCGTATCCGGCAGACGAAATCCGATCCGATGGGCGTGTAGGAACTGTCGAGGGCAGTGCAGCCGCTTCCGTCTGCGCCCGTACACGGGATCGCCCACCAGCGGGTGCCCGATGTACGCCATATGCACCCGGATCTGGTGGGTGCGGCCTGTGCGCGGCCGCACCTCGATCAGCGTGTATCCGGGGAACCGCTCGCGCACGGTGAAATCGGTCACGGCGGCGCGCCCCTTGTGCGCGGGGACGACGGCCATCCGCTGGCGGCGGCGCGGGTCCCTGCCGATGGCCGCCTCCACGCGCCCATGCGCCACGGGGATCTCCCCCTCCACCAACGCCAGGTAAGCTTTCTCCACCTGTCGGGCTTTGAATTGATCCTGCAGCGCCCGGTGGGCCTTGTCGTTCTTCGCCACCAGGATCACGCCCGACGTGTCCTTATCCAGCCGATGGACAATGCCAGGACGTTGCTCGCCGCCGACGGAGAGGTCGGGCACGTGGGCCAGCACCGCGTTGACCAGCGTGCCGCTGCGATGCACGCGGCCGGGGGCGGGATGCACGACCATGCCCGCCGGTTTGTTGATCACCAGCAGGTTCTCGTCCTCGTACAGGATATCCAGCGGGATAGGCTCGGGTTGGATCTCCGTGGGCTGGGGAGGCGGAACGTGCACCACGACCTCGTCCCCCGGCTCGAGCCTGTAGCTGGCCTTGAGGCAGGCCCCGTTCACCGTGACCCGCTCCTCCTTGATCCAGCGTTGGATCTCCGCCCGGGAGCGATCCGGCAGCGCCTCCGCCAGCCATCGATCCAGGCGTTGGCCTCCTTGTGTGACAGTGAAGGTCAGAGTCTGCTCTTGAGCGCTCATGGCCCGGATTGTATCACAAGAGGGGATCGGAGGCTATCAGCGCGTCCGGGATACCGCCGCCTGCAATGTGCTCATGATCTTCATCGTCTCCGCGTTGGAGGGGAGGAAGAAGGCGTTATCGTCCGTGACCAGGGGGCCCTCTCCGACGTATTCGGCCAGTTCGTCCTCGTCCATGGCGAGATACCCCCGGATCACGTCCGGAGGACCGAGGTCTTCCAGTACGGTCGGATCGTCAGCCGCGCGGGCCAGTACCTCCGCCAGCCTCTCCTCCGTCAGCCGCTCCGGCGTCGCTACCAGGAAGGTGTGGCTGCCCCCGGTGTACCACAGGGTCGTGTGCGGGAACACGCTGCGGCAGGTGCGGATGATCGCCTTGTAGTCCGCCTCGGACAGGCTGTGGAAGGGCAGCCATTGCATGAACACGCCATCAGGGGCCAGACGCTGCTTCACCGTCTGGTAGAACTCGCGCGTGAACAGGGCCCAGCTGCTGGCGTTGGACGGGTGTGTGGCGTCCGTGGAGATGATGTCGTATCGCTCGTCCGTTTGCAGGAGATAGTTCCGCGCGTCCTCCACCCGCAGATGTAGCCGCGGGCTCCTCAGGACGTTGTAGTTCTCCTCCCAATAGATGGCGGCGGCCTCGATCATCTCCGGGGAGAGGTCGATGGCCTCGATCACCGGGATGCGATGCGTGTCCAGGGACCCGGTGGCGATCCCGTTCCCGAAGCTGAGCACCAGCGCGTTGCGGGCGTCCGGCCGCAGCAGCGGCGGCAGGTGGCCCAACAGCCGAAAGGCGCGCATGCTGACCTCGTCGGTGGGCACCTCAATGCGGCCGTTCACAAAGGAGACCTTGAAGTTCTTCTCGGGCACATCGAACACGGCCACCGTGGTCTCCACGCCCTCCTTGTAGAAGACCAGATACTCCGAGGGCCCCTCGCGGAATCCCAAATAGAGCCCGGGGGGCATGATGAGCGCGGCCAGGATGGCCAGCCCCAGCGCGGGGATGGGCGCCCAGCGCAGCGCCGGCCGCTCACGGCTCGCCAGCCAGATGGCCCCGGCCCCGACCAGCAGGTTCACGGCCGAGAGGGCCAGCGCGCTGTCACGCAGCCCCAACAGCGGGATCAGCACGAAGCCGGTGATCAGGGACCCGGCGATCGCCCCCACGGTGTTCAGGGCGTTGATCAGCCCCACGCGCAGCCCGACCCTCTCCGCCCGCTCCCGGGTGTAAATGCTGCCCACGACGGGGAACACGGCGCCGATGAGGACCGTGGGAGGGAACAGCGTGATGAACGCCAGGAGCATCTCGTAGAGGATCTCCTTGGGGATGCTGTACCCGCCGAACACGCCCTCCAGGGTCAGCGCGGGGAGCTTGGCGAAGATGAACAGGGCGGCGATGGCCAGCAGGCCGATGCCGATCTGCAGCCAGCCGAACGTCGTCAAGGTCGCCGGGCGTCGCCTGACCCAGCGGGCTCCCAGCGCGCCGCCGACCGCCAGCCCGCCCAGGAAGACGGTCAGCATCAGCGAGAAGGAGTAGATGGCGTGCAGGGTGTGGATGGAGAGGATCCGGGCCCATACCACCTCGTAGCCCAGGGCGACCAGCCCTGACAGCCCGTATCCGATCACCACATAGCGCATCGCCCGCTCGGAAAGGGGGCGGCTCTGGGGCTCGGACGGACGTCGCCGCCTGGAGCGGGAGCGGCGAGGCGCTGGCGTCTCCTGGGGGACGGGCGTGGGAGACCACGTCCGATCCAGCCACAGCGCGCCGATGGCCACTAACAGGTTGATCGTGACGCCCAGGAGGACGGTCCCCAGCACCCCCAGAAATCGGATGAAGGAGATGCCGGTCAACAGGCAGCCCAGCATGGCCCCCACGGTGTTGGCTGCATACAGCCAGCCGACGTCGCCACCGATCCGGCCCGGACGGGTGGCATAGATGCGGCTCATCGCGGGCAACGTGGCGCCGATCAGGATCGTCGGCGGGGCGAGCACCACGATGGAGAGCGACAGGCGAAGCAACGTGAGCAACGGCAGGCTGGGGTGCGTCGCCCGGGTGATGGCAGCATACAGCCCGTTCAGCTCGGTGAGCACGAACGGGGAGATCCCGGCCAGCAGCGCGATGCCGATCTCCAGTATGGCATAGGCCCGGAGCGGGCGGGAGATCTCATCGATGCGCCTTCCCAACAGGTAGCTGCCCAGCGCCATCCCGCCCATGTAAGCGGCCAGGATCGTGCTGTAGGCGTACACGCTGACGCCAAAGGTCAGGGAGGCCTGACGTACCCAGACGATCTCGTAGATCAGGCCACTGACCCCGGAGAGGAAGAACAGGATAAGCAGGTACACGCGTCGCATAGATGACGGCCAACCCATCGATCGTGTGAGTCCGGATAGCGAAGGCGGGCAGAGCCGCGTGGCAGCAGGTCGGCCACGCTTGCCCTGCCCGCCCGTGAGTTCACGCGGCGGATGAGCTCGCGCTCACCGCCTGAGGCTTACTTGAACTCCCAACCTTCTTCTTCGGCGATGCGCTGCAGCGCCTCGGTCAGGTCCTTCTCAAGCTGCGGCAGCACATCCTCGGCTCGCCCGTTCGGGTCGTTGAAGAAGGCACCCAGCGCGTTGCCCCAGATCTGGTTCAGCTCGTCCCAGCGCACCAGCAGGTGATTGCTGGACTCCAGACCGTGGCGGAAGGCGCCCTGGTACACTTCCTTGACCTTCTCGGGCTCCATGCACTCGAACTGCTGGAACCACTCTTCCTGCAGCTTCTTCTGGGTGGGCGGGGTGTTGGTCGCCTTCATGTAGGAGCGGGCGTTGTCCTCACGCACCAGGAACTTGACGAACGTCCAGGCGTCCTCCAGCTCCTGCCCCTCCAGGCCGCGGGTGATGACCCAGGGATCGGTGTAGATGACGGCGCGCACATCCGCATCCGGGGTACCCCAGGGCAGAGGCGCCACGCCCCAGCAGAAGCCGCCTTCCACGTCCGGCTTGATGCGGGAGAAGATCCACCAGCCCCAGCCGCCGGTCTCGTACATGGCCACCCGGCCGCTCTCGAAGGCGCCACCGAGCTGGCTCAGCGCCTCGCTGGCCGCGGCGTCCGGCTGCACCTTGTGGACGTAGATCAGGTCATGGTGCTTCTGGTAGGCGTCGATGATCACCGGATCCGTCAGGTTGATGGACTGAGCGAAGCCGGTCTCGTAGGTGCCCTCCGGCCAGGGGAACTTGCCGAAGATCATGGCCGGGCCCTCGATGTTCTGGCGGTTCTGAATCCAGCCGTACTGGGCTGTGGTGGGATCATCGTAGTTCTTGGTCAGCTTCTTGGCCAGGTCCAGCATCCGGTCCCATGTCCAGGTCTTGTCCTCCCAGTCCGTGGGCGGATAGGGGATGCCGGCCTCGTCGAAGATGTCCATGTTGTAGAACACGTAGCTGCCGGTGGTCAGGAACGGCAGGCCCCACTGCTTGCCCTCGACGTTGTAGATGGCCAGCACCTCGGGGATGAACACGCTCAGGTCGAGGTTGTCACGCTCGATGAGCGGGGTCAGGTTCATGATCAGGCCGCGATAGCGGTCGCTGGCGAAGCCGTCACCGCCCCAGTTGGTGGACCAGACGTGCAGCGGCTCACCGGCGGCGATCATCGCCTCTCGCTTCACGGCGATGTCCGGCTGGTCGATGATGAGCAGGTTGATCTTGATATCCGGATATTCCTTCTCAAAGGCCGGGATGACCACGTCCTGCTCCCACGGGTTCTCCACCACGTTGGTGCGGACCATCCATACGATCTCGCGCTTCTCCGCAGGCTTTTCCTCCGCAGGCTTTTCGGCGGCCGGCTTCTCCTCCGCCGCCGGCGCGGGCGCGCCGCCTCCGGCACAGGCGG
>JAADGJ010000102.1:0-13890 GCA_013152435.1 Chloroflexota bacterium
GGAGTTGAAGGAGAAGAAGCACCGGGTGGAGGATGCGCTGAGTGCGACCCGGGCGGCGGTCGAGGAGGGGATCGTGCCCGGCGGCGGCGTGGCGTTGCTGAACGCCACGGAGGCGCTGAACGACATCGAGACCGAGTTCGAGGATGAGGCCACCGGTGTGAAGATCGTGCAGAGGGCGCTGGAGGAGCCGATGCGGCAGCTGGCCTTCAACGCGGGCGAGGACGGCGCCGTGATCGTGCAGAACGTGCGTCGCCATCAGCAGGAGAAGGACAACAAGCGCATCGGCTACAACGTGATGACCGGCGAGTACGTGGATATGTTCGAGGCCGGCATCATCGATCCGGCGAAGGTGACCCGCTCGGCGGTGGAGAATGCGGCCAGCATCGCGGCCATGATCCTGACCACCGAGGCGTTGGTCTCCGAGATCCCGGAGAAGGAGAAGGCCCCGTCCACGCCAGCGCCTGAATACTAATCGGAGCATCCGACCGAGCTTTGAACGGCAGCCCCTCTCCAAGGAGGGGCTGCTTCTTTGAATCGTGCGGCGGTCCGTGGCCTCTTATGGGCGTTCGGCCGGATCTCTTGTGGAACCTCTCTCATAGACCCTCCTTCCATACAGGGGGTATGTCCCTTTTGGGAGGTCGTTTGCACGGTGTGTCGTTTCCTTTTAAAATGAACATACACACTGTGATCACGATGAGGGCCGTGGGGCCCCGTTGAGGGGTGGGAGAGGAAATGGCGGATCTGTCCAGAGATCCTAAGGGGCAATGGGATATCAGCCAATCGTTGTCGGATTTCTTGACCATTAGCCTGGTCGTTCAACAGGCTTTGAAGACGCTGGAGCGGCGCCTTCAGGCGGCCGAGCGGGCGCCATCGCAGCGGGAAAGCCGCGTGTTCTCCGCCGCTCTGGAGTACCTGAGCCAGGCACGGGAGGGGTTCTTCCTCAGCCTGCGCACGGGCGCTGTGCCGGAACGGGCCGAGCTGGCCTACCTCTTGCGGCAGGTGTTTGTGGACTGGCAATGGATGGAGGAGTTGGGCATCGACCTGGAGGAGCCGTCAGAGGTGGAGCGGGTGCGGTCGCAATTGATCGCCTTCGCCATGGCGGCCATCGCCATCGGGATGATGCCCCGCCTGCCGCCGGAGCTGGCCACGTTCCCCCCTGTGGGCCCGTTTCGCCGGCGGGGATACGCGGATATCCCCGTCCCTCGTTCGCCCGCGCAGTGGCTGGATCGCATCGAAGAGGTGGAGCAGATCACCTGGCATGTGCGGGTGGAGCCGGTCGTGCGCCTGGAGATCGAGTCGCTGCGACGGACGTACGGGTTCTATGAGGCCAGCACCTGGCTGGCCGAGGAGCATCTACGTCGCTTTGGCCTGCTCCCTCGTGATTGAGAGGAGGAGAATGAGCGTCATCTGGTGTGGAGAGGATACGGGAGGAAGCGATGCCGATCTACGTCTATCACTGCGAAACCTGTGGTGTGCAGTTCGAGCAGATGCGCTCTTTCTCAGATGCAACCGTCCCCGCGTGTCCCAACGGGCACACGGAGGTGCGACGCGTGTTCAGCCCACCGGCCATTCATTTCAAGGGGTCGGGTTGGTATATCACGGATAGCCGTAAGAGTGATAACGGGAGGACAAACGGCAAGGAGGAGTCGAAATCTGGCGAGAAAGCCAAGGAATCATCTGAGAAGGCGGACTGAACGTCCGCCTTTTGCGTTTCCAGGTGGGAATCGTTTATCGTGTAAGCGCCGGCGGGGCACGGCTTCATCGACCCTCGCGTGGCGTTGTCAAGACTTCCTGATCATCCTGCATCCCCTCGTCAGCGTGAACCCCGCCGCAGGTGAGGCGCGGAAGCTTCGCCTGCTTTGGGGCGCATGATCCGTCCTCAGCCGCTCCCAACGTGCGTTCCTTGACCCTTTACCAGGTCCGATGGAGTGTTCCTTATGATTCAGTCTGCCACCTTGTCTTCCGCCTCTCAGCATTACCAGGCCACCCTGGAGGAGGTGCGGCGGGAAGCCTGTCGCTGGATTGCCCTCTCCCTATGCCCCGTCGGTGCCCTGCTGGTCCTGGGGGCCGGATCGTTTCGGGACCCGCTCCATGGCGCCGTCCTGGGCGGGCTGACGATGGCGATCTCCCTGCTGGCCTGGCGGCTGACTTACCTCTCCCATTGGGTGGGGGCCTGGTGGCTCGTGGCGGGATGCGCGGCGGTGAATCTGCTGGCCCTGCAATGGTATCCTCTCGAGAGCGTCGTCCTGCTGCTGGCCTTGCCAGCCGGGCTGGCCACCCTTCTCCTGGGCCTCCGCTCGGGTGCCCTCGTCGCCGCTTTCCTGAGCCTGATCATGTTGGGAAGGGCCCAGCTCCTCCTGCCTCTGCCCCCCTCCCCTTTGAGAGGTGGGACTCAGATCGCGGCGTTGGTGGCCACGTGGGGCACGTTGGCCTTGGTCTGGATCTCCTCTCAGCCCGTCCAGCGGGCGATCGAGTGGCCGTGGGTCAGCTATGAGCGGGCGCGGCGGCTTTTGGAGGAGGCTCGTGAACAGCGGATGGAGCTCAAGCAGGTCCAGGAGGATCTCTATCAGGCCAATCAGGAGCTCGCCCGGCTGTCCGACCGGCTCAAGGCGATGGCTCAGGCTGCTGAGGAGGCGCGTCGGGTCAAGGAGGAGTTCGTCGCCAACGTGAGCCACGAGCTGCGCACCCCGCTGAACATGATCATCGGCTTCAGCGAGATGATCACGCAGGCGCCGCAGGTCTATGGCGCCGAGCTGCCGCCTGCCCTCCTGGCCGATATCGCCGCTATCCAGCGCAATAGCCAGCATCTGGCCAGCCTGGTGGACGACGTGCTGGACCTCAGTCAGATCGAGGCCGGGCGCATGGCCCTCAGCAAGGAGTGGGCCTCCATACAGGAGATCATCGAGGCAGCGGTCTCGGCCGTGCAACCCCTGTTCGAGTCCAAAGGGCTCTCCCTGGAGATCGAGGTGCCTCCAGACCTACCCGCACTCTTCTGCGATAGCATGCGGATCCGTCAGGTGATGCTCAACCTGCTCAGCAACGCCGGGCGTTTCACCGAGAAGGGGGGTGTGCAGGTGCGGGCCTGGCGCGAGGGGGAGGACATCGTGGTCAGCGTGGCCGATACCGGTCCGGGCATCGCCCTGGAGGACCAGGAGAGGCTCTTTGAGCCCTTCCAGCAGCTGGATGGCTCCATACGCCGCCGTCACGGGGGGAGCGGCCTGGGGTTGAGCATCAGCAAGCGGTTTGTGGAGATGCACAAGGGGAGGATGTGGCTGGAGAGCGAGGTGGGCGTGGGCACCACGGTCTATTTCAGCCTGCCGCTGAGCCTGCCCGCCCCGGCCGTGCTCGTCGGCAACGAGGCTGCCCGGTGGTTTAGCTTCTATCATCAGTATGAGCCGCGCACTCGACGGTCCAAGGCGCCGCCGCCGAAGCCCGCTCCCCGATTCGTCCTCCTGGAGCGGGGGGAGACGTTGCAGCGGCTGCTCGGTCGCTACATGGAAGGCGTCGAGTTCGTCTCCGTTCGGGATATAGACGAGGCCCTGCGCGAGCTGAGCCGCTCTCCGGCCCAGGCGTTGATCGTGAACGATTCCGCGCTGAAACAGATGCCTTCCTGGATGGGGAGGCTGGCTCACCTGCCCTATGGGACGCCGGCGGTGGTCTGCTGGGTGCCGGGGGAGGACGAGGCGGCGCAGCAGCTCGGCGTCGTGCGCTACCTGATCAAGCCGGTGACCCGCGATGCTCTGCTTTCCGTGCTGGAGGATTTGGGGAGGCAGGTGCGGACCGTGCTCCTGGTGGATGACGAGCCGGAGGCGTTGCAGCTCTTCGCCCGCATGCTCTCCTCCGCCCGACGTGGCTATCGGGTGCTCCGGGCGCCCTCCGGGCGGCGAGCGCTCGATCTCCTGCGTGAGCGGCAGCCCGACGTGATGATCCTGGATCTGGTCATGCCGGGGATGAACGGGTTTGATGTGCTTCGGGAGAAGAGTCGGGATCCCGTCCTGCGTCAGATCCCGGTCGTCGTCATCTCGGCCAGGGATCCCACCGGGGAGCCCATCGTGAGCAATACGTTGACCATCACCCGCAGCGGCGGGCTCTCCGTACGGGATCTCGTGACCTGCATCCAGGCCGTCAGTGAGGTTCTGTCCCCATCCACGCGATCTGACGGTCAAGGGCGGCCAGAAAAGCCTGTCGGGTGACGGGTTTGCGCACGAACGCGCTGGCGCCCAGGGAGAGCGCAAGCTCCTCCTGGGCCAGGATGGTGCATACGATGATGGGGATATGGCGGGTGAGGGGATGCTGCCGCAGACGCTCCAGGACCTCCCAGCCGTCCACCTGGGGCATCATCACGTCCAGGACGATGATCTGAGGGGAGAACTCCTTCACCAGGGGCAGGGCTTGCTCCGGATCCCGTGTGCTGATCAGGCGATACCGGGTGCCGGATGTATATCGCTGCAGCAGTTGCAGAGTGTCCGCGTTGTCGTCTATGACCAGCACGGGGAACTGCCCCAGAGCGGGAAGCGTGAGGGCGGCCGTGAAGGCCTCCTCGTCGGCGAGCGTCAGCTGCCCGCCGCACAATCCCACAAGCTGCCGGGCGATATCCAGGCTGACCGCGTCGTCGTTCAGGGGCGGTGCCGGGTCGGATTGGGCGTTCGTGCAGGACACCTGGATCTCGACCTCCTGGTGCACCGGCCGAACCGAGATGCGCACCCGGCCTCCTGGGGTCCGATGAATGGCCACACTGAGGAGGCTGAGGAGAAGCTGGCGCAGGACGACGGCGTGTACCGGCAGATCGGGCAGCGCGTCCGCGGGCGCGCCCTCCAGATGGACCTGATGTCGGGTTGCCAGCGGACGCGCCAGATCCAACACCGCGGAGAGCGTTGGGCCTAAGGGCGTCGGCTTCTCCGGCTGGGCCTCCTTCAGCCAGGTTAACTCCTCGTTCACGGCGGATTCGGCCGACGACGCTTCCGTGGGCACGGCCTCCTCGGCCTGCTCCTCCGCCAGTCGGTATTGCTCCCACAGCCGGCAGGCCAGCGCCTCCAGCGCGGCCTGCTGCTCGCGTCGCAGATGGCGAACGCTCAGCCCCAATTGATCCGCAACCTCCTGCTGGCTGAACTGCTGCACGTAGCGGTAGAGGAGGAGGTCATAGATCCGCCAGGCGCGGGACTGAGGCAACACCTCGGCATCCGGGCGCAGGGACTCGATGGCCTCCATCAGGATGCGGCGCAGGGCGGAGGACGCGTCGGGGCGATCCGCTACCCCCAAAAGGGAGGCGAGGGGGTTATGGCGCAGGTGATGAGGGTTGTAAAGGTGGTTGAGGGCGTCCCGCAGATGGTATATGAACTGCTCGTTGATCCACATGTCCGCTTTATGGCCTCTTTTCGCCCCGAGCGAGCGCTGGGTTCCCTCTTATAATTATATACGTAAGGTGTGGTCGCTGACAACTTGATCCGCACGCCGAGGGTTGTTCTGGCGAGGACTCAGCCGAGCCCCCTGACTGGACCCACGAACTGCCACGCTATCTCATAAGAGCCTCCGGTTGTCAAGCGACTGGAAGGATCCTCTGGGGCTTTTCAGCATTGGACGCAAGGGTGGATCGGAACAAAATCGCATGGCTTATCTTACGGAATCGTGCGGCTGCATAGGGGGCAATCGAGCCCCCATCGTCGGCGCGCATTCCGCGGATGGGCGGGCCGCATAGCAGGACGCGGAGACGATCGAGATTTGGTGGGAGGCGAGCGCCCACCGGATCTTGTGGTTTGCGCCTTCCATAGGGAAGGTCCCCCTCCGATCCGCCCGCAAGTATTCACGGAGGAGGTTTGAGATGTTCGTCAAGAAGATCAGCCGACGCGATTTTCTGCGCTTCTCCGCTGGCGGCGTCACCGGAGTCATTCTGGCGGCGTGTCAGCCCGTTGCCCCCGCTGCTCCTCCCGCCGCGCCCAAGGAGGAAGAGGCAGCGCCGCAGCCGGCTCCAGAGCAGCCGGTGCAGGTGACGTATTGGGGGCATGCGTTCATGCCTCGAGTGGAGCTGGACAAGGTTTACATCGAACAGTTCATGGAGCAGAATCCCCTCATCACCGTGGTATACGAGAACCCGGGAGACTTCTCGAACAAGTGGCTGACTGCCATCGCCGCGGGCGCCGGGCCCGATCTCTGGGCGGACTGGAACGCCTATGTCGGCACCGCGTACGCGCAGGGGGCCATCGTCCCGGTGGACTTCGTCGCCCTGGATATGGACGAGTCGGAGTTCATGGACCTTTACATCGAGCCGCAGAACACCTTGCAGGGGGCTACGTTCGAGGGTAAACTGTATGGGATCCCGAACGAGCTCAGCATCTACGCGGCGCACCTCAACAACAAGCTGTGGGAGGAGGCTGGCCTTGATCCGAAGACCGACTTCCCGAAGACGTGGGAGGAGCTGATCCCGGTGGCGGAGCAGCTCACGAAGCGAGACAAGGACGGCAAGCTGATCCAGCGGGGGTGGGTGTTTGGATGGGCGGCTTCTGTCTGGATGTTCCTCCAGTGGGGGGCGATGCTACGCCAGCTTGGGGGCTCTGAGGTCAGCGAGGATGGCAGGACCTGCACCATCAACACCCCGGAGGCGGCCAAGGTCCTTCAGTATTGGAAGGACTGGGTGGAGGAGGGCCGCGGCGGACCGCAGTATCAGAACGATCAGGCGGTCTTCCAGACGGGAACGGTGGCGACGGTGGGGCATCTGGGCTCCTGGGCGCGCCCGGGGATCCTGGACGCCGGGATCGAATACACCGTGCATCCGGTCCCCCGGTGGAAGGACGCGGTGAACAACAACGGATTCGATATCTACGCGTACTTCCACATGGTGAACTCCCAGTCGCCGGACGAGGTGAAGCGGGCCGCCTGGAAGCTGGCCTGGTTCCTCGATTCGCACCCGGTGGAGTATCTGGACAAGACGGGGCTGTTGCAGCCGCAGAAGAAGGTGGAGGCATCCCGTGTGTTCCAGGAGACCCCCTACCTGGACGTCTTCCTGAACGAGATGAAGGTGAGCATGTACTCGCCTCGCATCCCGGGGTTCCTGGAGGTGGCCGACGCCCTGGCCCGGGTGCGCGACCGGGCGTGTGTGGAGGGGATGGACGTGGTGGAGGCCCTGGCCCAGGGCAAGGAGGAGATCGACAAGATCCTGGACGAGGCCTGGGCGGCCGCCGGGATCTGATCCCGACCCCCGGTGAGGGATACGGCTGGGAGGGCATGGTTGCGCTGTGCCTGACCGTGACCCTCGGGAGGCGGATCGAGGGCGACGGTAGCACCCTTGCCTACACCTCGCGTTTCCGTGTGGTGCTACCCGACATGGAGCTGAGCCGGGCTTCACCGGCTCAGCTCCGCCGTAGGTCGCGATCGTGTTGAGAGAGTGTCTGAGAAATGCCGTTACCCCTGCTATGGGGAGGCCCGGAGGGGCGAAGCCCCTCGGAAAAAGCCCTTCTCCCGCCTTCGACCTGCCTGGCCTCGGCCTAAGTCCTTCGGGAAGGGCCGAGAAAGGCAGGTGCAGGCCGGAAAAGTGGGATTCCGTGAAGGGGACCTCCCCTCCACACCTCCCCCTGTGGAACTGGTAACTGAGGGAGCCCCTCAGACACCTCACCGGTAAATTTTCAGACACGCTCTGAGGGCGAGGAGGGCTACCTGACCAAAGGAGCGAAACGAATGGACAGTCAGGAAGTCCCGATCTCGAAGGGACGGGCCGCGACGCCCCGGAAAGGCGTGGCGGACAATCTGGCAAGGCACTGGGGCCTTCGAAAGCGGCTGTTTTTCCGACGGGATCTCTACGGGGCGCTTTTTGTCGCGCCAGCTATGATCTTTTTCCTTGTGTTTAATCTCTATCCCATGGTGAACGGGTTCTACCTGAGCCTGACCCGGTACACGCTCTTGAAGCCTCCCCGGTTCATCGGCCTGGATAATTTCATCGGGCTGGCCAGCGACGCCCGCTTTATCAACGGGGTGAAGGTGACGACGCTCTTCGTCCTGGGCACAACGGTGCCCAAGTGGGTGCTCTCCCTGGCCCTGGCCTTGCTGTTCAAGGGGGAGTTCAAGTTCCGGGAGGTCTACAAGGTCCTGTACTTCATCCCCGCCCTGCTGTCGGGTGTGGTGGTCTCCCTGGTATGGAAGCTGCTGTTCGACCCGCTCGGCCTGGTGAACGCCTTCGTCGAGCCCATGGTGGGGAAGAGCGAGATCTTCTGGTTAGCCGATCCCAAGCTGGCCCCCGTGGCCCTCATGATCGTCGATAACTGGGCCGGTATTGGGTTTTTTATGTTAATCTGGTTGGCGGGCCTGGCCGGCATCCCGTCCGATTTTTACGACGCGGCGGCCATCGACGGGGCGAACCGGTGGCAGTCCTTCTGGCATATCACCCTCCCCCTCTTGAAGCCGACCACCATCTTCGTGATGGTGATCTCCATGATCAACTCGTTCCAGAGCTTCTCCCTTCAGTTCGTGATGACCGAGGGAGGGCCCAACGACGCCACATCCACCATCGCATTGCTCGTCTACAACTATGGCTTCCGCTATTTCAAGATGGGCCAGGCGGCGGCCATGTCGATCTTCATGTTCGTCGTGATCATCACGCTCACCCTGACGCAGATGCGGCTGATGCGCGCGGAGGAGACGTCGTACATGTGAGCGTGCATCGCCCCACCGGTGGCGACGATGGGAGCTGCCATCGCTGATCTCATTCGCGGGGGCCGGGGTTTTGAAGGGCCCTGGCTTCTGGCCGACCTCTTGATGAGGAGCTTGGGATATGTCCGTTGTTCCGGTGCAGAGGGTATGGTCTGTGAGTCGCAGGCTCTTCTCGCGTCTTTTGCTGCACGCCGTGATCCTGATCGGGGCCCTGTTGACCAGCGTCCCGGTGTATTACATGGTCAGTACGAGCTTTAAGGATGAGAGCGAGGTGTTTGCCCTCCCCATCCATTGGATTCCGCATGAGTTCCAGGGGCTGGACAACTACATAAAGGCCTTCCTCGTGGCCCCCTTCGGCCGATTCTTCCTGAACAGCGCCGTCGTGGCGCTGATCGTCGTCCTGACGACCATCTTCTTCAGCGCGCTGGCGGGATACGGCCTGGCCAAGTTCTCCTTTCCCGGGCGTCAGCTGTGTTTCCTGATCATCCTGAGCACCATGATGATCCCCTTCCAGGTCATCCTCATCCCCCTCTTCGTCGTCGTCTACCGGCTGGGGTGGACGAACTCCTATGCGGGTCTGATCATCCCCGGCGCCATCAGCGCCTTCGGCGTGTTCCTGATGCGACAGTTCTGCCTGACGCTTCCGGACGAACTGCTCGATGCGGCGCGCATCGACGGCTGTAGCGAGCCGGGGATCTTCTTCAAGATCACACTGCCGCTGATGCAGCCCGCCCTCGCCACCCTCTCCATCCTCACCTTCATGGGGAGCTGGAACAACCTGTTTTGGCCCATGATCGTCATCACACGCACCGAGTTGATGACCCTTCCCGTGGGTATGGCCTTTTTCCAGCAGCCGCTGCGCGAGCCGTACTGGACTTACATCATGGCCGTGTCCACGGTGGCCTCGTTGCCCGTGATCATCGTCTTCCTCGCGCTGCAAAAGTATTTCATCCAGGGCGTGGTGCTCTCCGGCATGAAGGGATAGCGAGGAGGCGTGCGTCTGCCCTTGCCTTTCTCGCCTTCGCATTTTACATTTGAAGGGCCAGGCTCCCATGTTGTTCCCTGGAGAGGGGGTGATCACCCATGAGCACGCTTGCGATCCATGGTGGGACGCCGGTGCGCGCGAAGCCTTATCCACCCTGGCCGGTGTACGATGAGCGGGAGATCGAGGCGCTCAAGGATGTGGTGGAAAGCCGCAAATGGACCAGCGCGCCCTATCTATACCGGGACTGTCCCGAGGAGTGGAGGGTTAGACAGCTTGAGGAGCGTTTCGCCGCCTACCACGATGCCCGCTATGGGATCGCCACGGGAAGTGGAACCGGTGGCTTGCAAATCGCCTTCGCCGCCGCGGGGGTGGGGCCAGGGGACGAGGTCATCCTGTCGCCGATCACCTTCATCGCCGGCGCCACGCCCATCCTTCATCTGGGAGCGGTGCCTGTTTTCGCCGACGTGGACCCGGAGACCCTCAACCTGGACCCGGAAGCGGTGGAGGCGGCCATCACGGAGCGGACGAGGGCCATCTCCCCCCTCCATCTGGGTGGCTACCCCTGTGACATGGATCGGCTCAACGAGATCGCCGACAGGCACGGCCTGATGGTCGTGGCCGATGCCTGCCATGCCCACGGTTCCGAGTGGAAGGGCATCAAGGTGGCATCCCTCTCGCACCTCGCCGCCTTCAGCTTTCAGCAGGCCAAGCAGATCACCTGCGGCGAGGGGGGCATGACCATCACCAACGATCCTGATCTGTACGCGCTGTGCTACATGTACCACAATGATGGCCGGGGGATCGGGGAAGAGAGTGGCTTGTACAAAGTTCAGGGATGGAACTTTCGCATGAGCGCCTTCCAGGCCGCGGTCCTGCTCGTGCAGCTTGAGCGACTGGATGCGTTGATCGAGCGGAAGGCGAAAGCGGTCGCGTATCTCGAGCGGGAGTTCGCCGCGATCGGCGGGCTTCGCTTCCCCAAGAGGGACCCCCGGGTGACGCGGCAGAGCCACCTGTACCCCAGGCTGCGATACGAGCGCGAGGCGTTCGGTGGGGTCCCGGCCGAGCTCTTTGGGGCTGCTCTGCAGGCGGAGGGCATCCCTGCTACGGGGCATTCGGGGCGGCTGTTGTATGAGCACCCACTTTTCATGGAGGGGCGTTTCCTCTCCGAGGCGGCCAAGCAGGTGGACTACAGCCGGGTGCGTTGCCCGGTGGCGGAGGCGTCAAAGGGGAAGTGGATTCACTTCGACCAGCGGGTTCTGCTGGGCACTCGCGAGGACCTGGATGATTTCATCGAGGCTGTGGCCAAGCTGAAGGCGAATTTGGATGAACTCCGGCGCGAGGCCGCGTGAGGGGTAAGCCCCTGTGTAAGTCAGAGGGTCATCGATGTAGCGTCGAGAGGAGGAGACAAGTGGCGAAGCTGGCGATCCACGGCGGCCCGAAGGCCGCGGAGCGGCTACAAGTGCCATCTTGGCCGATGTACGACGAGGAGGATAAGAGGGCGGTCCTGGATGTACTGGAGGATCGGCATTGGTGTCGACTCTATCCGGGCTCTCGCGTGGAGGCCTTCGAGAAGGCCTATGCAGAGTATCAGGATGCCCGGTACGGCATCGCCGTGAGCAACGGCACCGTGGCACTGGAGCTGGCGCTGTTGGCCTGCGGCATCCGCCCCGGAGATGAGGTGCTGGTCCCGGCCGTCACGTTCATCGCCAGCGCCTCCGCCATCGTGCGGGTCGGCGCGGTGCCCGTTTTCGTCGATTCGGATCCCGAGACGCTCTCCATCTCCCCCGCGGGGATCGAGGCGGCCATCACGGAGCGCACCCGGGGCGTTGTGGCGGTGCACTATGGGGGATATCCCATCGACTTCGATGCCATCCTGCCGATCGTGCGCCGGCATGATCTGGTGCTGATCGAGGATTGCGCCCACGCCCAGGGAACCGAATGGAAGGGGCGGAAGGTGGGCACTCTGGGACATATGGGCGCCTTCTCCTTCCAGGAGACCAAGGCGCTGACGGCAGGCGAGGGAGGGATCGTCCTGACCGATGACGAGGAGATCGCGGAGCGAGCCTCTCTGCTGCACAACATCGGCCGGGTGGTCGGACGGCCGGGCTATGAGCACCACGTCCTGGCTTCCAATTACCGGCTGAGCGAGCTCCAGGGCGCGCTGCTGCACTCTCAGATGCGCCACCTGCCCGAAATGGTGGCCAGGAAGCATGAAAATGGCGAGTTCCTGGCCCAGGGGCTTAGAGAGATCGGTGGTGTGGAGCCTTTGAAGCGGGACGAGCGGATCACGCAGCGGGGATACTACTTCTTCGTCATCCGGTATAACCGCGAGCACTTCGATGGGCTGCATCGGGACCGGTTCGTCGAGGCGCTCAACGCGGAGGGGGTGCCTTGCGGCGCGGGGTATGGGGTGCCGCTTTACAAGCAGCCGGCCTTCAAGCGGGAGCGCGTGGAGCCGCTGCTTCACCCGGCCTCCAAGCCCTGGCCGGATTACGAGCACCTCCATCTGCCCGTCGCCGAGCGTTTCTGCGCCGAGGAGCAGATCACGATCCCTCACCAGGTGCTGCTGGCGGATCGATCGGGCATTCAGGCCATCCTGGATGCTGTGGCCAAGATCAAGGAGAATGTGGGCGAGCTTTTGTCTTGAGGAGATTGCCGAACATCACTGCGCGAACGGGGAAGGGGCGCCTCGCCTGGGGTGCTGATGGGGGTAGCCCCTTGCCTCGCTGAGGGAGGATTGAGATGAGTGCATTCCGTGCGGGCTTTGGTCGGGCAGACATCACGCCCAAGGTCGGTTGTAAGCTCGTGGGCTATAGCAATCGCCCCGGCGATGCGACGGGCGTGCACGATCGTCTGTCCTCGCGGGCGCTCGTCCTGGAGGATGCGGGAGGGCGTTGGGCCATCGTCTCCAATGAGCTCTGCTATCTGAACATGGATAGCGTCCGGGAGATCCGGGAGGCGGTTCAGCGGCGGGTGGGCATTCCACCCTCACACGTGTTCATCGCCACCACCCACACGCATTCCGGCCCCCACGATCGGGAGGCGGACAACTGGGATCGGCCGCTGGTCGAGCTGGTGGCCGATGCCGTGGAGGCGGCCTGCGATGCGCTTCAGCCGGCGCGCATCGGCGCCGGATACGGGATGCTCTACGGATACTCCGTCAACCGGCGCTGGCTCGACCGCCCGGTAGATCCCGGCGTCGCCGTGATCCGGGTGGACGATGCGGAGGGGCGACCGCTGGGGCTGGTGACGAACTTCGGGTGCCACGCGGTGGTGCTGGGGTATGACAACCTGCTGATCAGCGCCGATTGGCCGGGATACGCCTGCGCCAAGCTGGAGGAGGCGCTGGGCGAGGGCACGACCTGCATGTTCCTCCAGGGTGGCTCCGGCGATGTGAACCCGTTGGTGGAGGGGGTCCGTCGGCGTCTGCGGAGCGGCCATACCGTGGTGGCCATCGGCGAGGTCAGCTCCTACTACGGCCCGCCCGACGATCCGGAGCAGTGGAACATCGGCGACCGCGGGGGCGGCACCTTCGAGGAGGTGGCCGAGCTAGGGGAGGCCTTCGCCGACGAGGCATTGCACGTGGCCCGGGGGATTCGGACGACCGTTCCCTCCAAGCCCCTATGGTCGGAGCAAGTGGTGGTAAACGTCGCGGCCGGGCCCGATGAGCCCCAGGTGGAGCTGGACGAGCTGGCGCTCTCCCTCATCACGGAGCGTCCCACGATCTCGGACCAGCGGAACATCCCGGCGGAGATCATGCTGCTGGGTGTGGGCGATGCGCTGCTGTTTGGGGAGCCCGGCGAAGTCTTCAGTCAGACGGCCGTGACCGTGAAGGCCCGGCTGCGCGCGTACGGGTACGGCACGCCGATGTTGGTCGGCTACGCCAATGGCTGGATGGCCTACCTGCCCGAACCGGAGGCGTTCGACGAGGGTGGATACGAGCCCGGATGGGCGCTCCGGCTGGGCCTGACCCGGTACATCCAGCCGCGCGTGTGGCAGGCCGTCGAGCCGATCCTCCGGGAGAGGGCTGTGAACAATCGATAACTCCAGGCCCTCATCCTCTTTGCCCAGCTTAGAGGACGATAGGGCCCTTGAAGGGGTGGCCTCCTCGGATATGCGCGGGGAAGGCCATTCCTTTTTTCTATTCGCTCATATTGGCATACACGACACAACGTAGGTGTGCACGACCGTGCGTCCCATTGGTATCAAATTAAGCGAAACGGAAGCGTGGCTCCGCATCTCTGGGGTGGCTCGGAGGGGCGGCAGCC